>DNPP01000164.1 GCA_003501365.1 Bacillota bacterium | reverse complement strand
TTTATCATTTTACGTTAAAATAAAATTATCCTGGGGAAAAATCGGCTTTGGCCAATTAATGTGAAAATACAATTAGACTAATAAACCATAAACTGGCGAACGCCGCGTTGGAGGATTTCAAAAATAGGGGAGTTTATTCTTATTGAAGAAAATATCGGAATATTACATTTGTCCTAATTGTATTGATTGCTGTTGTAATATTATGGGAAAACTTTGTTTGAGAAAGATCAAGAGATAATAGCTAAAAATTGAATCTTTATCAAAGGTTGGATTTCAATTTTATGTATGATTATCTGCCGCACATTTTATTATTTGTGATTGCCATCCTTTTCATCCAAGGACTGGTGATTTATGCCTGGCGTTTACGGTCGATACCCGGAGCGTTGCCGTACGCCATACATAAGGCGGGAATTGTCCTGTTGTTGCTTTCCTTGCTGATGGCTTCCATCAGCGCCCAATTTACGGAAAAGCTCCTCTGGATCCGGATGTACCATGCGGGCATGTTTATTGCCATGGAAGCCTGGTTGGCATTAACGGTAAAAATCACCGGCCGGGAGAAATGGTTTAATCGTTGGACCGTCACAGTCTGGCTGACAGTTTTGGGAACTGCCCTCGCCATTCTCTTCTCCAATGAGAGGTACGGTTTATACTGGAACCGGATCTGGGCAGCAGGGTCCGGGGTCCGGGAGATTATGGGAGTTTGGGGCAACTTAATTATTGATACCGGTTATTTGGTGCTATTATTTTGCACTTGCCTGTTTTTTCTGCGATTTTTACGAGTCCGGGGCATTCTGCGGGCTCAGGCCGGGATCATGGTCTTTTCCACTTTTATTACCATAACCGGGTATTTTTGCTGGAGGATGGGGGCTACTCCGGCGGTCCGCCAGGATTCGCTGGCAATGGCCTATATTATTTCCGGGCTACTCGATGCCTTTGCTTTTTTTAAATTGCGGTTGTTCGATATTATGCCGGCGGCCCAGGCCATGGTAACCCAAATGATGGGAGACGGCCTGGTAGTTGTGGACAAACTGGGAATTATCGTGGGCGTTAATTCCGCGGCGGAGCGGATCATTGGCGGTTCAAGCCCCGAAGTTTGCGGTAATACAGCTGGGGAGGTCTTCGAACTCTGGCCGGAATTGAGCGGTCTGGTCAGCCTCCGGATGACCGGGAGCGTCGAATTAGTAATCAATGGGGAGTTTTATAACGTGATGGTTGACCCTTTGTCTGCCTGGGGAGTGGGATTAATGGGTTTAACCATTGTTTTTCACAACATCTCCGCCGAAAAAAAAGCGCAACAACTTTTAATCCAACAAGAACAAGCTGCGGCGATTATCAAAGAAAGGGACCGTCTGGGGCGGGAACTCCACGACGGGCAGGGACAAATGGTAAGTTATTTGTCAATGCAACTGGAGGCGGCCCGTTCCTGGATTGCCCGCGATCGGCCCGCTCAGGCGGATTCTTTGTTAAAAGATTTGGTGGGGATGACCCAGGGTTTGCACACGGATATCCGGGAATCCATCACGAACTTAAAAAGCAATGGGGACCAAGATGGTTTTTTAGGTACCTTATCCGGTTATCTGAAATGGTTCGGCCGGAATTACGGTATCGAGACCACTCTGGTGATAACGGAGAATGTACAGGAAGAGCTGTTTTCCCCGGTTAGCGCGGTGCAACTCCAGCGAATCATCCAGGAAGCACTGACCAATATCCGTAAACACGCCGGCGCGGAAAGAGTCCGGGTTACAGTAACTGTTGACAATAACGAGGTCGAGATTGTGGTGGAAGATGACGGCGTTGGTTTTGAGGTCGCGAAATCATTGGCGAAACAAGGAAGTTATGGGCTGAAGATCATGATGGAACGGGCTGCCGAAATTGGAGCCAGTGTACAGTTTGATTCCCGGTCGCAGACGGGAAAGGAAACGGGAACTAGCGTGAAGATTACGGTTCCGACTGTAAAAAAATAAGCTGCGTTTTCAATAAAGATTAATCCGAGGGGCCTATTTTCATTTTCGCGCGGAGGCGCAGAGACACAGAGTGTAAGCAAATAAATACGTCTTTGCGCAGGACATTGTGTTTGGTAATTATTTTATCAAACAGATAATTCCACCAACCATTCTAGAGAACATAGCCAAAAATTAAAAATGAAGGGATCTTTTCCTCATGCGGTTATTCTTGGTGGACGACCATGTTTTGTTTCTGGAGGGACTGCGTAACCTTTTGCTGGCCAACGGGTTCGATGTCGTCGGGACTGCCGCCGGCGGTCGGGAAGCTTTGGCTCAGGTTGAGTCATGCCGGCCCGATGTGGTTTTGCTCGATGTGCAAATGCCTGAGATCGACGGGGTTGAAACGACGCGGCTCATGAAGGCGAAATATCCCGATCTGAAAATCGTGATGTTGACGATCTCCCAGGATGACAGTTATCTATTTGAAGCTATCAAGGCTGGAGCGTCGGGTTACCTGTTGAAGGGTTTGGAAAAGGAGAAGTTCCTGGAACTTTTAAAGGGAATTGCCGACGGCGAATCACCGCTCTCTCCGGGCCTCGCCGGCAGGATTATGGCGGAATTCGCCCGTAGGGAGAATCAGCGCTCAAACCAGATTCAAACTGAACAAAAGTTATCCGAGTCGCTGACATCGCGCCAGTCGGAGATCCTGCGCAAGGTGGCCCAGGGAATGACCTACAAAGAAATCGGAGCGGAACTCAATATTAGTGAAGCCGCCGTCAAGTACCATATGGGAGAAATTACTTCCCGGCTGCAGTTGGAGAACCGGGCCCAAGTCGTCGCCTTTGCCGCAGAACTGGGATTGGGGTCTGGGGGGGAGTAATTGATAAAATGGGATGGCTTTGCGGGTTTAGACCCCTATCTTGCGCCTCTTTTAGAGGCGACTTTCCCCGCTCGGGGAAAGGAACGGCAGATCCTTCGGTGTTTTAATAACTACATAGCATGATGGTTATCTCTGCCCCGAGCGGGGCGGAGGCACAAGAGCGGGGGTCTTAGCCCGGATTTGAGCTAAAACCCCTGAACCGCTTATTTTCTAAAAAGTATAGGTTTCCTATACTTTTTTTTGTTGCCAAACTATACTTTCGTCTAGTGCCCTTTTGGGCCGGGATTGATATGATTAGTCTGTTCGTAACTATTCAGGACTTAAAAGAATTCAGGAGTCAGAAACCGGAATCAGGAGTTGTAAATGAATCCTTGAAGATTACCTTTCAGAGTTTTATTCTGAATTCTGAATGCTGGCTCCTATATTCTATTCCATAGATTTAAAGCCCTGAATGCTTTTTTTATATGACTTTACGACAGGGGTTTAGCCATGGCCAGGACGGAAGTGCTTTTTTGTGGAAATTCGCTATATCTTGACAGTCTGGCAGCCGGGCTCCGGATGAGCGGAAAGATTCGGGTTTTCCGGTCGGAGTCTTCTATTCTTCCCGTTGTGGAGGAGTTGAAGATGCTCCATCCGGACGGAGTAATATTTGAGATGGAGCAGCAATCCCAATTTTTGGTTGACGATTTTATCACACTTCTTCCTTTAATTCGCTTTATTGGGATTCATCCCGATGGGGAGAATATGACGGTTTTTTCACGTCATGATAAACATTTGGTTCCGGTGGCGAAATTGGAGAAAGTGATTTTGGAAACTGCGATGGAGGAATAGGGGAACACATCTCCACCCAGCCCTGAAACGGCTGGGCTGGGTATATCAAAAAATATTCCAAACCCCCTATGGGGCTCGGCAAAGACTTCGATGCATAACCTAGCCCAGGGGTTTGAGCCCTGGGCGGACGGAATGGACATGAATTGATTATGTTTCAAAAAATATAAAAAGGAGATTTTACGATGAAAAGACTTTTCCCCATAATTTCAACATTGATGCTTATGTTGACCCTGGCCCTCGCCGGCTGCGGCGGCGGTAATAGTGGAGGTATTCCTCCAACCTCAGGAATTACTCTTGATATGGTACCGGTCTCGGGCGGCTTAAGTTTTCCTACAGATGGTGATACTATGACGATGCGCTATGGCGAAGAAACTGCGGATAGCGGTTATGGCGGTAAAGGCTCAGATAGTCTTCACATGACGGTACCTCGCGCTTACGATATTGCCCAAACTGATGTGACTTATGAGCAATGGTCTACGATATATACCTGGGCTACTACCAAAGCTACCAACAAATACAGTTTTGCTCATGCCGGAGTTGGAGGAAGCAGTGGCTCAAGTGACCTTTTGCAGCCGGTAACCACGGTTTCGTGGTCTGATGCCATAGTTTGGTGCAATGCCTTGACCGAGTATTATAATGCGAATAATGGCAAAAATTATGCGTGTGTATATACATATAACGGCGCTATTATCCGGGATTCAACCAATAATACGGCTTGTAGTAATGTGACTGCGGTTTCAAAAGCAGGAGGGTTCCGCCTGCCGACCAATAATGAGTGGGAACTGGCGGCGCGCTATATCGGAACTACGGCTCCAACTGTATCTCCTTTGTCGACTGCGAGAGTAGAGTGGCCGAGCGGGAGTGGATTTTATTGGACACCCGGATCTTATGCCAGTGGGGCTACTGATGACTATAGTGATTCAAGTGCTACCGCAGAAGTGGCTGTAAATTGGCCAAATAGTTGCACGGCGGATGTTGCAAGTAAACGCCCTAACCAACTCGGCCTCTACGATATGACCGGTAACGTTGCGCAAATGTGTTTCGACTCCTATGGAACTCACCGGGTAATGCGCGGATGGGCCTATAATACTTTCCTAGATGTCACGGGGCTTGGCTGTATGTTCGACTGCGACCTGACTTCCACTTACAACTACGCAGGTTTTCGTGTGGTGAGGACTCAGTAGTTTTTTGTTTTCCTGTGAAAATTGATCTGATTTGCGTATTTTGGTACGACGTGCGTTTCCCCTTTTTTTGTTACGATAAAAGAATAATTCCTTTAGTTCATAGGCAATTCCCTTTATCTTGACTCTCTGGCAACCGGGCTCCGGATGAGCGGGCGGATTCGGGTTTTCCGGTCGGAGTCTTCCATTCTTCCTATCGTGGGGAGTTGAAGATGCTCTATCCGGACGGAGTGATCTTTGAGATGGAACATCATCAATCCGAACCTTTGGTTGCCGGTTTTATCTTCGCGTTGCCTATGGTCCGATTTATAGGCATCCATCCCAACGGTGAGAGAATGACGGTTTTTTCAGCAACCGGAAGCCATTTGGCTGCGGTGGAGGAGTTGGAAGAGGTGATTTTGGAAAGGGGGCGGGAGGATAATCTGCCACAGACCCCTCTCTAGCTCTTCCCGTTGCGGAGAGAGTAACCGAAGTCTACGAAGTCTAAGATCTTTAAGAGATCAGCGGCTAGGGTTACTCTTCCACTGAAACAACTGCCCTGAACGACATCATTGGGGAAGAGCCCGCCTTTCAAGAAAGGCGCGAGTTAGGTCGCAGTTAAGCTTTTGAATCATTCCAGGTTATTCAGTATCAAATTATATTTCAAAATATCGAGAGGAGATTTTGTGATGAAAAGATTTTTTCCCATGATTTTAACATTAATGCTTATTTCGACCCTGGCTATTGCCGGCTGCGGCGGAGGGAATAGCGGAGGGAATCCGGGTGGGACAAGTTACAACCCTGGCGATGCAAGCACTTATACCGTCGGCGGTATATCGTTCAAGATGCACTATGCCCCGAGCGGCTCTTTTAATTCTACTGATGATACCGGTCCGTGTACTCTGGACGGCACGGTCAACGTTGCCAACCCTTACTGGATCGCGGAGACCGAAGTGACGTATGCATTATGGTGTGCGGTATATAAATGGGCAACCGGTGATGCAGATATGGATGGGAGCATCGGCAGCGGTGAGACGAAAGGAACATATACCTTCGATCATTTGGGTGGACGCGGTGGGTATGTTGATGAGACTTATGTTCCATATATCACCGGCCATGAAACCGATCCGGTGACCTGTATCAGTTGGCGAGACGCTCTTGTTTGGTGCAATGCGCTGACCGACTATTACAATTTCCAAAACCATAAGAGCCTTGCCTGCGTATATATGAACGGTAGTGATATTATCCGGGATTCAACGAATTTAGGCGGCGTCACCGTGACTGTGGTTTCAACTGCCAAAGGTTTCCGCTTACCAACAAGCGACGAGTGGGAATTGGCGGCGCGGTATCAAAACGGGTCAACTTGGACTCCCGGGACTTATGCCAGCGGAGCAACTGCGTCCTACACGGACTCTGGCGCTACAAAAGTGGCGGCTTGGTATGGGGATAACAGCGCGATAAGCGGCGCTAATTCTACCCATCCGGTAGGCCTCAAGCCCAGTAACGGTAACTCTCTTGGCCTTTACGACATGAGCGGGAATGTCTGGGAAATGTGCTTTGATGAAAATCCCGGTGTCTCAAATGACTGTGTGATACGGGGTGGTATGTTTGATAGTCCTTCCGATTGCGTAGTGGTTGGCTATGTGGCAAGTAATACCATGGTTGGCGCAAATTACGGTACGGGCTTTCGTCCGGTGAGGACTCAGTAAGTTTGACCGGATGGATAAATTATTTTAAATAATATTGAACGAGATACCTGCCCTTCATATGGGTATCTCGTTTGATTTATGATTGCCATTCTGTCCGCCCAAGCCTGAAGGCCTGGGCTAAGTTTTAAAGAGCACCCCGGCTAAGCCTAAAATACGCAAGCGTATTTTATGAAATATCAAGATATTTCAGGGCTGCTGGTTTTGCATCGAAGGGTTCACCGAGGCCAAGGGTCAAGAGACTCTAAAGTCCTTTAGAATATTTTTTGATATACCCAGCCCAGCCGTTTCAGGGCTGGGCGAAAAGATCATAGGTGCAACCGAAGAATCTCGGTGATGAATGTATTGAAGTCTTCCAAGTCGGTTTGTAAAATTTTATAAATCTCCGTATCCTGAATTTCGAAATAAAGATGGACGACCTTATTTCGAAATTTGGTCATCAACAGATATCTTTGAAGATTGGCGGGATCCAAAAAACCATTCTCGCTCATCATCCGAAAACTCTCCGCCTGACTGGCGGGTGTACCCAAACGATGTTTGGCAATAATATGGTCGCAAATATCGCTCATGTTTTCAATCGAAACTTGCAGTAAATGTTTGGCTGATTCCACATTGCGAAAATCCCCCAAAAAATCATCACTGGGTAAATTTTTCAAAAATTGAAGTTTGCGAAGATTTGCTTCAATCGTAGCGAGCTTCTGCCTGATTTTGTCACGGTTTACCAATTTGGTAATCCTCCTTCAAGCCTTCATCCCAATCCCGGAAGAACATCCGATAACGATACTCCTGGTCATGATAGCGCAGTAAAATGTCTTCCAGAAAATCGGAAGTCAGATCAGGGTCGGCTTCATAGATCAAACGTCCGCCCGCGAGGGCCTTAAATTGCATGAATAACGGCGCTTTGTTCAGATTTAGCAGATCGATTGCTTCAAAGCCAACGACTGCCGATAATTGAACCTGTAAGGCCATTTCAGCCCGGAGATCGACATCTTCTTTAAATAGGACCGCCAAGTCCAGATCACTATTTTGGCCGGCCGATCCATCGTTATAAGAACCAAAAAGATAGAGCGCCGCAATATGCGGTTCTTTTTGGCAAAACCCCTGTAATAATGGGGAAATCTCTGAAATATTCAGCATCTTACCACTTCCGCTTTTTTCCTTCTCGATTGATTATACCATATTGAAGCGTTGCATCAATATTGTGTTGCTGAAATGCCGGGAAGTGTTCACCAGACACGCCAAAGTGATTTTTTTCGTTGGAAAATAAAACAACTCGGCTGAATAACTATAATGCCCCCCCGGAATAACCGCACATACTAACCCCATTTCCCAAATCATCCCCGAATATTCCAAGTCCGGCCAGGCCCACCTCCTTTGTATCCTAACTCACCGAAGCGAGAATTATTCGTAAGCATAAAATGAATGACGGTTTTGAGGGTCCACGGAATTTTGGCGGCGACATACTTTTTGATGTAAAGAGGCGGCGCTTTTCGGCTTCCTGCCTCAAATATCGGGGATGGTTATAGGGTCCAAAAGCTAAAGATGCCGGAGTAAAATCTGGGAGAAAACATTTTCTAGATCCTGCAAGGGTGAAAATGTCTATTTACAATACTTGTACATGCACCCGCTGCTAGGGATGGCAGCGGCGCGGCTCGAATATAGGATGTATTAAGCCGTCGGCAATCGGAAAAACCCGAGAAGACGCAGACACGATGTCTGTGTCGGTTAAATCAAAAACTCCTACTCCGGCAACCGGATGGTCGGAGCAATGGAAGGAGGCCCGGGAACATGGGTCCCGGCGCGTTTTTGGTGACTTTTTTAGCGGTAAAAAAGTCACCCGGCCGATGGAATCCGTGGACCAAAATGATCGGCATATATTTTCCAAGTATCCAAATAAGAAGGACTTCGCCAACGTGCTCAAAATTTTCGACGGTACTACAGCTTGCTCTCTAAAAATTTATCCAGGACTGTGAAAAAATAAACTCATAGACTTGCAATAAGCCTGAATAATCTTAAACGAAATTCAGTATAGGTTTTGCTGCTGTTGGTAAAATGCCGGGAAGTATTTACCAGACACGCGAAAGTGATTTTTTTCGCTGGAACATAAAACAATTCGGCTGAATAACTATAATGTCCCCCGGAATAACCGTATATGCTAACCCCATTCCCCAAATCATCCTCGAATATTCCAAGCCCAGCCATGCCCATTTCATCAGCATTAAACATATTTTCGGTCATCTGTTCAAATGCGGATTTCATAAGAAAATGGCGATCATTAAAAATAGCTTTGATGAATGCCGCCATGTCATAAACGCAAGATGTAACCCCGCCGTCCGGAGTCCGACATGCTTCATCAAAATAGGTGCAGTCAATGTAACTTTTATCATTGTTAATGTCAATGTAGCCTCGGGCTAGATTTTTGGGGAATGGATGATCGGGATCATAATCCGTGCTTTTCAATCGGAGTGGAGTAAAAATTCTTTCTCGAAAGACATCATTTAAGCGTTGATGAGTGACCTTCTCGATAATCAAACCGAGCAGCAAGAAGTTGGAATTGGAATAATGAAAACTGCTGCCCGGCGGAAAGTAGGAAGGATGGTTGTAAATTAGTTTAAGACAATTTAGGATTGTCTGCTCCTTGTTATTTCCCAGCTTACAGTACTTGACCGGGTCCTGGATATCGGTGTAGTTATAGATGCCGCTGGTGTGATTGAGCAATTGCCGGATGGTGACTTGCTCCGCATTTTGGATGGATTGAATTATATCCTTGGCAAGATATTTGGAGATCGGATCATCCAGCGAGATTTTATGTTCTTGAAACAACTGGAGCGTTACCACGCCGGTAAACATTTTGGTGATGCTGCCGATGCGGCTGATGCTGTTCTTTTGGATGTGGATATGATTTTTGATATCCATGACGCCCTTGGCGCATACATAGGTTCCATAGTCGGGTTCATCGATCAGGACGATAACTCCCGGTAGGCCTTTGGCGATGGATTCGTCGACAATCGGTTCCACTAAACCGGCAAGGGGATGGTTTTGGCTGTCATCATCATAAGGTACTTTGTTATCATAGTAGTGCTGATCATGTATGAGTGGCATGGATGATAGGTTGCTTTTGAACTGGATTTGAGTGTCACAAAAGGCAGTAATAGAAAATAAGGCAAGAAAAGAAAGGAGGGGAATTAGTTTGATGGATTTTACAATACCGTGCTGGGATATTTTCATAGAGCCACCTGCCTCCGATAAGTTAGTGCCAAGGAGTATATTCGGGAGATTACAATTATTTCCTGTTTGGATGGAAATTGATTTGGGGTTTACCAATTTTAATTGATGGATTATTTAATCTGAAATATGCAATAGACAATGAAATAGGACTTTTCGTTGTTTGGTTGAGGGTATTATCGGAAGGAATAACAGGAATTCGGAAACAGATATGGAATTATTATTTTGAATGCAATAGTGGCTGATATATATATTAACTATTACAAAACCAATTTTTGCCATAAAGGACAAATAAATTTATAAATACTGTTTTAGGGCTATTGCTAGTATCATTGATATTTAGAGTGAAATGAAAAGCCGGTGAAATAAGTGTATCAAGAAAGTGAAACGACTAATTCTCAAAAAAGATTTACTGCACAACAATACCAAAAAAATAATGAATATGACAAAGCGAAATTGATATATAGAGAATTATGGGATGGTAAAGCTGAAAATTATGATAAATGGCTGGGCTGGGAATATGCAGATACATTAAAAAGATTAAGTAAACCCGATGATGCCATATGCACCAGCAAAGAAGTTTTTCATAAATATCCAGATTTTAAATTTAATAATAATCTTTTGTGCTGGCTTTTATATGAGAAATATATAAAGGCAATCACAGAAGAGTCGGCATTACAACAAAAAAGAAATATGTTGAAGGTCTCGGAATTCATAGTAGGCACTGTTTCCCAAGACGGAAAAAAGTCGGCCTTTGAAAGCACTGTATTTAAAGTTGTCGATGTATTAAAAAGTCAAAACAATATTAATCATAAAGAAATTCTCAAATGGATTGATAAACTTGATTATAATCTACTATCGGAGGATGTCTTTACTCTTAATTTAAACGATGGAAGGACTAAAGAAGGGGCTTCAAGAAAAGAGGAATATTTTTCAATAAAAACCAAAGCATTAGAAGCCATTGAGGATTTTGAGGAATGCCTTAATTGGAGCAATATTGCATTTGAGACTATTCCGAAATTTCATTATGATAATGATATCTGGATCGATGTAAGGCGCAATTACTGTATTGCAATGCTTTCCAAAGACGAAAAGTTTAATGATGCAATACAAAATCTTATTAATTTGGCAGAAAGAAAAAAGCATTGGTCGATTTATAGTAAAATTTTTGATTGCTATTCCGGTGTGAATAATATAGACGCAGCGCTAAAATTTGGTGCAAAGGCTTTATTATCAAGAGATCCTATGAATATGAAAGTAGCGCTTTTATATAATTATGCGTTGCAACTAGAAAAAGCCAGCAAAGCAAATGAAGCGGCTATGCATTTTGCACTTGCAGCACAAATAAGGAGAAAATTTGATTGGAAGATTAACACTGATCATAGTAATAAATTATTAAAATATAAAATCAATGAAAAATCTCAAATTGACATTAATGATCTTACAGAATTATGGATAAAGTTCGCCAGATTTGGCGAGAAGTTAAATAAGGGCAAAATCATTAATATATTGCCTCATGGCAATAGCGGTTTTATTGCCGGAGATGATAGCAATAACTACTTTTTTAGAAAAGCATCCTTTATATCCGGGCGTAATCATATGCACACCGGTATGAACGTTTCCTTTAGGGGTATTAAATCGTTTGATCCTAAAAAACAAAAGGAAGGAAATGAGGCAGTAGAAATTGTTATAGAGTAATTTACGAACATATGTTCGTATGCTATAATATAAGATATTATGAAGTGAGGTACTGTATTATGGCAAAGAAAATATATGCAGTTCGCAAAGGTCATAAAACAGGGATATTTGATACTTGGGATGAGTGTAAAGCGGCAATAGATGGCTTTAGCGGCGCGGAGTTTAAAAGTTTCGGCAATATTAATGACGCTGAGGCATATTTGAAAAATGAAGATGTTGCCCAAAAAAATACAGGGGCTATTATTAATGCCGCGACAACCGGGGATACTGTAATTGCTTATATTGACGGAAGTTATGACGATAAAACGAAAAGATACGCTTTTGGTTGTGTTATTGTTACACCTAGCGAAGAAGTTTTTAAAGAATCCGGATGCGGGGATGACCTTGAAGCAATAGCTATACATAATGTAGCAGGAGAACTACAGGGGGCATTATATGTTACTAAATGGGCTATAAAGAATTCATATCAAAGCTTGGAAATAAGGCATGACTACGAAGGTGTTGCAAAATGGGTTACCGGGGACTGGACACCTAAAAACAAAATAGTAAAGTTATATGCTGATGAAATGGAGGAATTAAAAAAGCTCTTAACCATAAAATTTACCAAGGTAGCTGCGCATACCAACGATCCACTTAATGAAGAAGCTGATAAGTTAGCTAAAGAAGCATTAACTTCCGGTAAAAAATCAAAAACCCAGAAAGGGGAAACTTGGTTTACGGCTGAGGGTATACCTACACAAGAACTTAAAACAATTTTAGCTCTTATTTTGGAAGAAATCGAAAATGTAAAAATTGATGAGTCCGAAATACCTTATGGAAAACAATATGAGTTAACTGCACCTCCAAAAGAAAAAATTGTATTATGTCATTATTCAGAAAAAAATAGGGTAAGAATTCAGGGTAAACCACAAAGACTATTTTCAGCCCTTGTAACATATATTACAGAATTAGTAGATGTGGAGAAAATCCCCGAACTTTTTAATGGCTTCTTCAAGGTTGATATTAATAAAGAGAATGTACAAACAGAATTTGAAACATGTTTACCTAATGCTAACGGGAAATTGCCCGATAAAATAAATAAAGTTTTACATCAAGCGGTTTATAATTTAAATATTACTGGAGATTTTTTTGATGCAACATTTTTAACCGAACCAGCGTTAAGAGCTTTAGAGGGTCATTTAAAGTATATATTTGCGGATAATAATATTCCTTTAAAAGAGCAGCCGACTGATAAATATGATAGGTTTTATATGTTTGATAAAGTTGGAAATAAATATCAGTTAAAGAATGGAATCGGTGATACGCTTGAAGCCGGTTTAAAGGTATATATTTGTAAATGTTATTCATTTTTTGTAAGTAATAGGCATAGATTGTCTCATTGGGATGATCCAACCATTTTGGGGGATACTACGGTATTAATTAATTCTCCTAATGATGCGCATGAGTTAATAAGGAAAACGTTATCTCTTGTCGATGAATATTATAAAATGTTAAAGTAAAGACTAGTAATAATTTTAAAGGGGGTGAATTTCATATGACTGATTTTGAAATCTTGAGGACTGATAATGAGAAATATAATATGCTTATTATTATGAAAACATATGAAGCCCCGTTAAAATACTTGGATGCAATGACAAAGTTATTAAAGGAGCAGCATTTCCGAGGGGTTGTCCTTATTGATGAGCTTATGCACTCCGGTAATAATAATGACAGATTCATCAAGGGATTTTTTGATGGAGAAAAATTTGACAAGAATGCTTTCTCATTCGAGATTGTTGATCGGCGTAATGAGATTAGAAAGTATTTTTGTGAATTATTAAGAAATAAGCCTGAAATTTTTGACTATTCAGGGCTTAATGAAGCTCAAAAAAGGCTAATAAATCAAGGCCTGTATATTTAGTTTGCCCAAGGTTAAGCCCTCATTTATCTCCCCCCTTCTTAAACACGGCATGATTTGTAAAGTTGAAGACTTCTTTCGACCAGACCAGCGACCACTGCTTAAATGGGAGCAGTAACTCAATGAGCTCCAGACCCCGCGGAGTTAACTGGTAACCATCAAGCGTGCGTTCTACAATGCCTGCTTCCCGCAGATCCTTGATCCGGCTATTTAGTATGGAAGGCGAGATCGACTCGCAGCGATCCTGGAGTTCTCTGAAGGTAGAGGGGGCATTTTGTAAATTCCAGATAACCCCCATCGTCCAGTGCCTACCCAAAAGATCAAAAAGAGCCATAATCGGGGTGCCCGATTGTGATCCTCGAACTGGTTTACCCGGAATTGGAATTGACATATTGACCGCTCCTTAATCGATATAGTCTTTAGCGCTGTTTTCATCAATACTGGCTGATCCGATAGGTCAGATTGAGCCCAATCTCTGGCGCCTGCGTCACCTGTGGTGACGGCGTTTCTGCACGAAAATAAAACTTTTCACAAGCGATTTGTAAAGAGGCCCTCACTCGTGTCGAAGAGTGAGGGCTTGCTTGAGTCAGCTTACTTATTCGCGAGTTTTTCAGCTAACGTTTGACCGCCCAGGCCAATACTGTCCGTCTCATACTCTTGAATGAAGACAGTAAAAGAACTTGCCGGAGAATGGGTAACCTCAGCTGCCGTAGCAGTTAATTTTTCAATTAACTCCTTTTTCTTTTCAGCCGGAGTTGTTTTCAATTGCACTGTAATAACTGGCATTTTCGTACCTCCTTTTAACTCAATATGCAAATTGTAGCATGCTACTATAAATATAGCATGATTCTTCTTTTGTAGCAAGATTCTTCAATGGGAACTTGACCGGGAGAAAAGGAAACGGAAGGTTTTCTATCCTTACTGCATTCCTTTAGGGAGGAATCACTGGTTAAGTATGGAATAATATTACAAACAATTTTTAAGGCAGTACTCGATTTATATCATGAAGGAGTGTGATCCGATATGCCGACTAACCGGCCGAGGCTATACTATGCCGACTGGCTTCGGATCCTGGCGGTTTTTTTATTAATACCGTTTCATACGGCAATTATGTTTGTGCCGCCGGGGCCGCTTACCTACGTCAGGGATACTCATATTGCATTTTCTATGAGCCTGGTGCATAGTTTCCTTTGGATGTGGTTTATGCCGCTACTCTTTTTTGTCTCGGGACTCAGCACCTTTTATGCGCTGAACTTTAAAAAAGCCACCGGGTTTATCATGGAGCGGATGCACAAATTACTTTTGCCGTTGGCTGTCGGCACGGTTACCCTGATATCGGTGCAGTCATATTTCCGGGCCATAAATCAAAGGGGGTTTCGGGGCTCGTTTATCGAGTTCTTTCCGCAGTTTTTTAACGGTGTCTATCCGCAGGGTAATTTCGACTGGGGCCATTTTTGGTTTTTGGCGTATTTATTTGTTTATTCCTTGCTCGCTTTACCATTGTTTTTGATTTGGCTGAAAAAAGACAATCGTAAACCGGAGGAACAATGCCCACAAAACTCCGGATGGAGCGTCGGCGGCTGGATTATCTATGCTCCGGCTTTGATATTGATGTTTATCGAAGCGGTGTTCCGGATCAAATGGCCAGGTTTCCAAAACCTGATTAATGATTGGGCTAATTTTTTGTCTTTTTTTACATTCTATATTTGGGGATTTATTTATGCCCGTAATAAGGCATTTGCCAAGGCGGTCAGCGGGAAATACAAATTAAGTATGTCGCTTGCCATAACATCGGCACTGGCAATCTTTTTTTTGTTATACCTTTCCGGGGTGCGTCTCGAATGGAGTTATAATTGGAAAACCATTTTATATCTGATTCTGGATGGACTTAATTCGTGGTTATGGGTAATATTTTTGGTTGGTTTTGGCAGCGCCAAGTTGAATTTTAGCAACCGGTTTTTAAAATACGCCAACGAAGCCTGCTTTCCTTATTATGTATTGCATTTAGTGCCCGTCACTGTTATTGGTTTTTATGTTATTCAGCTCAATCTGCAGGTATTGATCAAATTCAGCATTATTACATTATTGTCGATATTGGCAACGGTGGTATTATATGAACTTTTCTTAAAACGCATCCGTTGGCTCAGATGGTTATTCGGGCTAAAAAGCGTATGAAGTATATGTTGAATCCAAACAGTAAAAGGTAATCAATAAAAATATTCAATTAACATTGTAAGCCTTTGCCGATATCCTTTTTTGTTCA
>DNPP01000065.1 GCA_003501365.1 Bacillota bacterium | reverse complement strand
CTTGCACAGTGGGGCTCGCCCTAACGTGCCGGAGATCGTAAAGGGTGAAAATGGATTGGCCCGGCTGGACCTCATCCCCGGCTAAGACCCACCGTTTGGCGACGACACCCGAAACGGGACTGTGGATCAGCAGATTTTTTAAGTTGGTTTCATCGACGCCCAGCTTTGCCTGGGAAGTCTTTACAGCAGTCAGGGCCATCGCATAATTGGCCTTCGCTACATCCAGGGTATGCCGGGTATTGTCATATTCTTGTTTGGAGATGAAATCTTGGTTGAACTGGACTTCAGCCCGGGAAAAATCGGTTTGAGCCTTTTTTAGATTGATTAAGGCCAGATTGACATTTTCCCGGGAACCGGTGAAAGTTGTTTGATCTTGGACCTGTTGCGCTTGGTTGTCAGCCCTGTCTAACTCGGCTAACACTTGATCAGCCTTTACCGCCTGACTTTCTTCCACGAATAACCGGTCAACTCTTCCTAATACTTTGGAACTGACGGTAGACTGAAAGCCGTCGATGGAGGCATCATCGGTCGATACATAACCACAAAGCCGGGCAAACCAATACCAAAGTCCGGCCCCTCCCAGGATGAGGATCAGTAAAGCGGGGATCAGTAATTTTTTAAAGGTACCGTTTTTCATTGACAATACGACCTTTCTTTTATAAATTCCATGGCACGGGCTTGATAAAGCAACAGGGAAATTTTTATATAAGAAACGAAACGTTTCTTATGTGGATATGATATAATAGGTTTTGCGAAAAAGCAATACCAAAATTGTTATTTTTTGAGGATGGTGGCAGTCAATGAGTGAGATGGGGAAGGCTCAAAAGGATCAGGAGTTTTCAAAGCCCGGCAAACCTGACAGCGCCGAAAGCGGGAACGGGGGAACACGCCGCCGGGGTCAAATTCTGGAAGACGCCATCCTTGAAGGGGCCTGGCAGGAGCTGTCCGAGGTCGGTTATAACCAGCTCACCATGGAGGGAGTGGCTGCACGGGCAAAGACCAATAAGGCGGTTATCTACCGCCGTTATTCCACCAAGGCAAAACTGGTGGTGGCGGCGCTTCATAAATTCATAATCCCGCTTATTCCTAAAGAAGTCCCGGATACCGGCAATCTGCGCGACGACGTCTTCACTTTTCTGCAAGGTTTTGCTAAGCCACTCCAGCTTCTCGGCGTTGAAACCATCCATGGCCTGCTGGCTGATCATATCGGTAAAGAATTAATTACTTCGCTCCCGATGATTCGGCGGCGGGAGCCGGAGTCGGAGTTGATGAAGCGAATGCGCACCATCCTGAAAAATGCGGAAAAACGGGGCGAAGTGAAACTTGAGAAAATAAAACCGCGGATTATTTTGTTGCCGATGGATTTATTCCGTTATGAAATGGTAATCACCCAGGAGCCGATCACCGAGGAGACTTTAACCGAAATTGTCGATGATATTTTTATGCCGCTGGTCCGGCGGTAATATAAGAATTTTCTCGGAGAGGCGGAGGAATTTTCCTCCATCGTACTGGTTTGAGAAAAGGGGATAAAGAGTTTTGTCCTCGACATCCGGCGTATAGCTATCCTCAAACCGACTGTTGCAAGCAGTGCCATTTCTGAGAGACATCGATTGTATCGGGATTGCATTGTCGTTCAATTAGGAAATGTATTTTATTATCGAAAAGTTTCCTTTTAACTCTAGAAAATCAACCGCTTAACGTAAGTTTTTGGGTTTGCTTTGTCATGCCTTTTACTGGAAATCTTACGAAATTAATTTGAGTTTCCTTGAGTGTTCTTAAAAGATGCCCTGGCAAATAACCGCCAGGACTATGGTTGATAAAATGAAATGTTACCTAATATTCATTTTTATTAACATCTATGTAGCTCGTTCTTAATTAATGGCCAGTATAATAACGGTAATGAAACTTTTTTCATTACTCCCTCCCTTTTTTGATAACCCAGCAGATGTTGGGTTATTTATTTTTTGAAAGAGAATAGGGGTTTCGCCTCTGTGGATACGTGCCGATGAGACGTCGATCAATAATATCAAGAAATCACAGTCGTAGCAAGTGAACAGTAGTTTATTGCAAATTAATGTTTCTGTTTGGGGATACGAAAGGAGATTAAAGTACCTGCGCCGCGGCGGCTCTCGATCCTTAAACCACACCCGTAGATTCCCTGTAACCGTTCCTCAATGTTGGAAAGGCCTATACCGCCCGGCGTCCGGTCTTGTTTGGGAACGAAATTGGGTTTTTGGGAGGGGTCAAAGCCTTGACCGTTATCTTTCACTGCGAAATAGTAGTGTTCCGGTGTTTCACGGGCAATAATCGTCAGCGTTCCGCCGTCAGGTAGAGGAGCAAGTCCATGGCGGATCGCATTCTCCACTAGCGGTTGCAAGGTAAAAGGGGGCAAATGACATTCATCCAAATTGCCCGATTCTTCAATGGAGAAGCTCAGCCTGTTTTCCATCCGGGCGGCCTCGATGGATAGATAGGCGCGGACCAGCCTGAGTTCTTCTTCCCATGGGATGGTTTGACTTTGTAAGGCAAAAGTGCTTTGAAGATATACGGCTAGATCATTGACTAATTTGTAAGCCAACCCGGAGTCGGTACGGCAATAAAAAGCGATGGTGCTCAGGGAATTGGATAAAAAATGCGGCTTAATCTGCGCTTGTAACGCTTTGATTTTTTCGCGCTGTACCTCTTGCTTTCGTAATTCGGCCTCATAATGGGCAACTAACTCTTTCTCCTGTTGTAATTGCCTTTTATCCGCTGAAAGCTTGGCCGTCAAACGGTCTTTTTTGCGAAGCAGCGCGAAATTGCGGCGCTCATTGATATAGAAACGATGGGAATAGACGATTCCGACAATGTTTGTCAAGATGTAACTGGTGTAAACGCTTATAAACCCGATTAGCGGCGGCTTACTTTGATCAAGGGCAAACAAAATCAATTGGATACCCGTAAAAAATAAATTCGGAATAATCCGGAACCATAAGTTATGTTGTGGAACTATCAGATAGTAGAGAAACAATCCCGGTAATTGGCTGGCTAATACGCCGATATACCAACCTGGAAGCGAAAAATTGGAGAAGCTGGTGATCAGGGCCATTGAAATTTGCCAAAGAAAATAATAGCGGTCGTATTTTTTAAACCTTAATCCGGCAAGTTCTTGATTTAAGGAATTCATGCCACCTGGGTGACTTGGGCTGCTTGCCGGGTCCATATTAAAATTGGGTTTCGGCCTTACCAGCATTTTAACTAACCAAACGCCAAAGAGAATGGAATGAAGCACAAATCCGATTCGACAAAAGAAAAGAACTCTGACCAGCATTTGTGAGGTCAGATCATGCTGACGGATAGATGCCATTTGTAGGGCGAAATCAGCATGAAATTTGGCCAAATTGATAAGGGTCATCAAGCCGACACACAGCAGACAAATGATCAGATCATTCCGCCAACGGCTGGTGCGGTATTCTTGCTCGACCCGAGGCGAAAGAGGTTTTTCAAGATGCCGGATGGAACGTATTTTGATGGATATCCCTCCAGGTAAAAGAGCGTTTTTTTCAGTATATATATTCTAGCATTTTAGAGCGGTTCCTCTGGAAATAATATGGTTAAATGGTCTTATAGCCGGATTAAATTATAAAACCGGATTTCAGACATTAAATCCCGCATCTCACGTAAATGATATTAAAAAACCGTCGATTTGGTTCTACAATATTATCGATGGTTTTTATTTTTTACACTCTAAAAAAGGAATTTGTTATATTTGAATGAAATTATAATGTTCTTAAAGAATAACACAACGGCACCCATGAATTTATATTGATTTAACGTGCTTTATTGTTGAGTTTAAAAAGGCGCGAACACAAACATCATCGTGGGGAGGCGAGGATTTTGTTACGAGTGGTTCTAGTCGATGACGAACGCTGCGTTTTAGAAGAGTTAGAATTTCTTTTACAGGGGAAAGTAGATATTATCGGTAAATTTAATAATTCTATCGCGGCAGTGGAAAACATCGCTGATTTAGCGCCGGATGCCGTATTATTAGATGTGGAAATGCCTGGTTTAAGCGGTTTGGAGGCTGCATCAGAAATACTGGCCATCTTACCCGAGGTGGCTGTTATGTTTATCACATCATATGGCCATTATGCGGTGGACGCTTTTGAATTGAATGCGGTGGACTATTTGGTGAAACCGGTGCAAGCGGATCGGTTGAATAAAGCATTGGAACGAATCGGGCGGAGAATGATGGAAGGACAGCAGGATGAAGCAATGCATAAACTTGATCGATGGCTGAATAATTCACTTTCCGCCAACCGGCAGGCGAGGGTCAGTTTATGGAGTGAGGGGCATTTAAAACTTATTCCGGTAGAAAAGATTGCATGCTGTTTTTTGGCGAAAGGAATGCGCCAGGTTTCGGTGGTGGCGGAAGGTCAAGTGTATCAGGCGAAAGATGGATTGATGCAGTTTGTAGCCAAGGCGGGATTGGCTCACTTACTCCGTTGCCATCGAAGCTATTTTATTAATCCGCAATGGATTACCGGACTGGAACAGGGAGCCGACGAGACGCTTAACGCGGAAATCCCGAGTTTTACAGAGAAAATCCCGATCAGCCGCAATTATAAGCAGGAAATACTTAAAGCGCTGCAATTGAGGAACAAAGCGTAACCGGCGCATCCTACGTATGAAATTCCGTATCTCGGGCAAAAAGTATTCAAAAACATCTATTGAGGTCGAGTATTACCTTATAGATGTTTTTGTTTATCAAAGATAGGAGGATACATCCATGCGAAACCTATTGATGATCGGTATGGTTCCGGCGGTTCCTGGACTGATTCCTATGTAACTTTGGGCGCAGTTTATCGATTTAATGTTTCAAAATAGTCAAATTATAAAAAAAGGGGTGCAACTTAATGAGCCGCAAATACTGGTCTTTGCTTACCGGAACTTTGCTTTTAATCGTAATATTAGTCACTTTGGGAGCGGAAGATTTACCAATAATAATCCCGGCAGCGGGACACCAAGCTCTTTTTCCATTGATGAGGTCCTGGTACCTAGCGCAACCAGCGTTCCTTATGATATTGGCGACGACACAGACCATGATAATTCGGCGAAATATTCATATTACATGGGCAAATACGATGTGACTTATCTACTATGGTCTACGGTTGTTGCTTGGGCCACCGATGACGCTAGGGGAGCCAATAAATATACTTACCTCGGTGCGGGCGCCATGGGTAGATATTATACTGCTGGATATAAAAGTTATACTTCCGGCCGTGAAACCGATCCGGTAACCTGCCTTAATTGGTATGACGCCATCGTCTGGTGTAATGCTTTGACGGAATATTATAATGCCCATAATCCAAATAAGACCAGCCTGGTATGTGTCTATAAAGACGGTGGCAGCCATATCATCCGTGACTCTTCTCTCGATGGACCTATCATTGATACTTGCAAAAGTTGGAACGACTTTGATCACAGCGCCACAGGATTCCGCCTGCCAACCTATGATGAATAAAGTAGTCCCGCCACCGTCATTATTAAAAGCCTTTCCGGCAATAACCGTTTTTGATGCCCCATAACGAATAAAACGTTCTCAAAATAATTACTCAATGATTGTGAACGTTTTATTTAAGCAGAGCGTATCTTCCCCTTTTCTGATTGCCGTTGATTTACGTACGCTCTACTAGCTCAGGGGCACCAAAAAACCGCAAAATCTAAAAAAGTAAAAACCAAAAGATTACTGGGTCCTCACGGGACGGAGGCCTATATCGACGTCGGACATGTCCGGGTAGACGAAGTAATTGGTGACAATTTGCAAGTCTTCCGCATTACTTTGCCAGCCACCGCCGCGTGTAAATTTCCAGGAACCATGAGTGTCAAAGCACCACTCCCAAACGTTTCCACTCATATCGTAAAGACCAAGTTTATTGGGGTTTTTACTCATAACCTTTGCAGTGGCGCCGGAATTAGACTTATACACCGCGACATTGTCGGTATAATCAACATCACCATCTCCATCATAATCTGATGCTCCACTGGTCACGTCAAAACCCGCATCCGCCCCGCTGGTGAAATAACCGGGATAATAATTAGTACCATCGATATACTGGGCCGCTTGATTCCATTCATTGCTCGTCGGCAGACGGAAACCTTTGGCGGTGTATTTGGCCATATCGGTATTGCCGGTAGCCGCCCCATAAATATACAGGGTACCAATATTACTGGTGCTGTGGATCGGAGTTATATAATCCGGATCCGTATAATAAACGCATTTATAGCTGGTTCCGCCTTTAGCGGCGTAATACTCCGTCAGGGCGTTGCACCAGACAATGGCGTCATACCACCTGATGGTAGTCACCGGCTGTTGGTCGCTGCCTGAACCACTGCTGCCTTTTGTACCGGTTGTAGCGGCGTTGGCGAAAGTATAGCCGTTGGCAAGAGCCCAGGTAAGGACAGCGCTCCATAATTCATAGGTCACCTCGGTCTGGGCGATCTCGTAACTCTGTGACGGGACGGCGATCATCTTGAAGGCGACGCCGGTGTACTGGCCACCCCCCCCCGTTAGTGGGGCTTGTAGTACTTGTTTTAACCGTCCGGGACGCCGGATCCATACAGCCGGTACAATGAATGAGAATAAGCAAAACCATCATAAAAGCCAAATATTTTTTCATTTGAACCCCCTATTTTCTAATTCCCATTTCCATCCTGGGCTCTTCTACCGTAATCACAATATCCGCCCAACGGTCGCTCTGCCAATCTTCTGCTTTGCCTTTGGCCTCGGGATGGTCTTTACCGTATGCAAATATCCCTATCCGGACCGGGTTGATGCCGTGAGCTGCCAGATAATCAGCCACTGCCTGGGCTCGTCTACGGGACAGGTCGATATTATATTCCCGTTCTCCGTATGGGTCGGCATGGCCGCCGATCAGGATATAACCGTTAGCTGCAAGCAAGCTTTGAACATCCTGAGCCAACGCTGCTTGTTGATCACTACGGATAGTAGCGCTTTCAAAGTCAAAAAAGATCGGAACCAGGAACCGTAGGGGCTCATTAGGTTGAGGTTGGGCAACCGTTTCTGGCATTTGTTTTTCCGGTTGAGTGGCAATGGTTGTCTCCGTAGCTTGGGTCTTTACCGGCTCTGTTGATTGTTCCTCCGGTTTGCTTTGGGCTGTGGTCTGGCTTGACGGCTCCTCAGTTTTTTCTGAAGACTCCGCTTCAGCTGCCTTTTCCGGCGCCGGAAAGCGGTAAACAAAGCCCAGAGTCAAAAAGTCGCTGGTGCCGTCAAGACTCCCGTTGCTATAATTGCTGCTGTTGGTGTAGCTGGAATATTGACCGGAATAGTGAAACGACTGGTAACCAAGACCCAAACAGAGCCTGTCGGTGAAAAGATACTCCGCTTTGAGGCGATAGTCCAAAAGTCCGGTATCATTAGCGGTATTGCTGCCATATTTCAGCGCAGGCTTTGGAAGATAGCCAAATCCTCCTAAAAGTCGGAGCTTGGCGGCGACATCATATCGCATGTCGATTCCCAGCTCAACTCCGCTATATTGACTGTCGTCGGCTTTTAGGCTTAACCAACCTAGATAGGGGATGAGCTGAAGTTGTGCTCCGTCCCACAAGCGGTAACCTGCCTTGAACCGGCCCAGATTCAAATCCGTCTTAGCTCCGGCATAGTCTTTGGTTTGGCCTGCGCCGTATTCCAGTCCCAAGTCAAATGCCTTCCAGGGATAGATGACTCCCAATAAAAGACCGGATAATACATAAGTCTCATTGCTTTTTTGGATATAAGCGCTACCGCCACTGCAACCTGACTCATCGGTGGTTACGGAATCGTTGCCGTAGAGAAAACCCAGGGAAACCTGGGGGCCATCAGCTGCCAGGGCTTGTCCGGTAAAATTGGCGATAGCCCACGCCACCGCCAATATGATAATCATAGTCTTTTTCATATATCCAATACTCCTTTACTCTATAAAAATCTATAACTTGCACCACCCGTTATTGTTGAAGGGTTTGATCCTGTTTTTAATTGATACGTTACCGGAAGGATGCTACTTATTAATATAAACACCCCAAACATCGTTGTTTCCTATGCCGTTAGCGGTGGTATAATTGGTGAAATGAGCCCCGCCATCGGTGGAGACGGATAAGCCTCCATAAGTTGACGCGTAAATCTTGGAACCGGAAACATATACGTTATTAACCATGTTATTCCCTAATCCGTTTACGGTTGTATAATTGGCAAAATGAGCCCCGCCATCGGTGGAGATGGATAAACCTCCAGTGGTTGCCGCGTAAATGCCCGCACTTGCCATGACTTTTCTATTCACCGTCTGGGACGCCGGCGCCATACAGCCGCTGAAACTGACTACCAAGAGCAAAATCAATATTACAATCAAATATTTTTTCATCCGATATAACCCCCAATATATAAAGTCTGAAGGGTAAGAGTGTAAAGATTCATATACCTTGTCCCAGGTACGGCTACAGGTTATGATCTTGTTATTTAAAGTGATACAAGTATTATAATTATCTCATCCCCCTCTGATACTCCCTAAAAGGATAGTTGTATAAAATTAAAAAGTATAGTCCGGGACTATATTTTTGGACAGTTGGTTATCGAGAAAGTTTTTGACCAAAAGATTATCCTTCTCAACCGGTTTTCACTTTTTGGCTTACTCCTTTGCCTTGCTTTACAATGATAATAGAAGCAGTAATCATACCGGCATGTCCACAATGGTCATTGGGGATATTTTGGGCCTGTGGGATTATTAGGAAATATACTAAAACTACCATCTTTTGTTAAATCAAAGAAGAAACATCAATATGGTTCTTCTTTGATTTGAAGAATGAAAAATCGATAAAATTATATTGTATAGGCATTGCAGATTCGTTAGAATATAAAGTAACAATTTATTTTTGATAAAAAGTCCAAATTCCTTACAATCAAAGCCAAAATTAAGAAATGATTGACTTGAATTTTTTGAAAGGAATCATTCACATGACCGTAGATACTTACCCACCCATTCATGATATTGGGTTTTATCTCTTGGTAATACTCGTTATGGAAGCCTTGGCTGTTTATACCTGGAACTACCGGAAGGTACTGGGTGCTAAACCAATGGTCTACTGCCTGGTATGCAAGAGTTTTTGGCTTTTATTCCTGGTACTGGCCACCCTGGACCGGACATTATCCCACAAATTGTTGTGGATTAGTCTGGAGCAAATGATGCAGGTCGCGCTGCCCTTTTTTTGGTACCTGCTCATCACGGAGCTTAGCGTGGGGGATCAAAAGATACCCCGGGTGATGAAGTACTTTATTGGCGGAATTGTGGCTCTATTATGGCTAATCATTTTAACCAACCGTTGGACCGGATTATACTGGCGGAATGTCTGGCTGAACGGACCGACCCTTACCGGCACCAAGGGGTTGTTAATGAATGTAGCGTTTATCAGCAGCTATCTCCTGAACGCCATTGCTTACCTGTTGACGATTAGCTGGTTTGTCAAAACCAAAGGACTGCGCCGGCGTCAGGCGTTACTGTTTATGTTCTCTCCTTTACTTTCCTGGGCTGGTCATATTATGAATAATATTCCGGGCGGCTCTATTTTTGAACCGGTGCCGATGGGTTTTCTGCTCTCTACGCTCTATCTGGTCTGGTTCTTTTACCGCTGGCGGGTGCTTAATATTTTGCCCCACGCGCAGGAAACGGTTGTCCAAAATATGGTTGACGGCCTATTGATTATTGACCGCGAAGATTATGTCGTTTATCTGAATCCGGCTACTCAAGGAATACTCGGCAAGACCCATGCGCAAGTCGGCGGAAAATTTCTGGAATTGGTTGAGACCTGGCCGGATCTGACTCAGCTTAACGAAGATACTGGAGTGGCATCTATCGAAATCATGGGGAAATATCCCGGCGGGCCCCGCTATTTCCAGGTGAGCATGACTCCCCTGAAATCTTACGGAAAACGTTTTATCGGAAGAGTCATCATTTTTAAAGACATCACCCATCAAAAACAAGTTCGCGCCCAACTGCTGGAACAGCAAAAAAATTTATCGATTCTAACTGAACGGGATCGGTTGGGACGGGAAATTCACGACGGCCAAGGCCAGATCTGGAGTTATCTCCAACTGGAACTGAAAACCGTCCGTAACATGATAGATAGCGCTGAACTTGTGGCGGCGAGCGGAGAGGTGGACCGGTTGATCGGAATTACCAAAGATTTAAACACCGATGTCCGGGAAGCCATTACCGGTCTTAAAAGTGCTTCTTCAGCCGAACGGAATTTCACCGTTACTTTACAGGACTATCTGAAGTGGTATGAAAAAAATTACGGCATTGCCACCCGGCTTATATTACCCGAGGTGCCGCTGGCCGAGATAATAAACGGTACCCGTGAAGTTCAAGCCTTCCGGATTATCCAGGAAGCATTGACCAACATCCGTAAACATGCTGAGGCCCGACATGTCGAGGTGACTATAGCCAAGCTTGATGAAGCAGCGATCATTGAAATTGTTGATGACGGACGCGGTTTTAATCCGGTTGCGATTTCCGCCGAGCAAAAACATTACGGGCTGCAGATCATGAAGGAACGGGCCGAGGAAGCAGGCGGGCAACTCTTGATTCAATCCAATCCCGGGGCAGGAACAGTGGTCAACATCCGGTTCAATTTGGGAAAAAAGGAGCCAGACTATGAAAATACTGCTAGTGGATGACCATCCCCTCTTTTTACAGGGAATGGAGACCTATTTAAAGTCCAAGGGCGCAGAGGTTGCCGATACTGCCCGTAGCGGACCGGAAGCGTTGATGAAATATGAGATGCTGGCGCCGGACCTCGTATTGATGGATCTGCAAATGGCCGGATGCGATGGAATCGAGACCACCCGAATGATCAAAAAAGCTTACCCGGAGGCCAATATCGTCATCCTGACGGCTTGCGAAGATGAAGCCGTCCTGCTTGAAGCGCTGCAAGCCGGAGCTTCGGGATACCTGCTCAAAGGGATGGAGCCCGAAGAGTTTCTCCGGCAACTTGACGTTTTTCGCCGGGGTGAGTTGCCCTTGGAATCGGGGATCGCCGGACGTTTATTGCAGAAATTGGTTCTACAGAAAACGGAGGCTCCTGAAATTAATGCAGTGGAAAATGGGTTATCCCAACGTCAACTGGGGATAGTCCAATTATTAAGCCAAGGATTATCCTTTAAAGAGATTGCCGATGAGCTGGACCTAAAGGAAGTAACCGTCAAATACCATATCAACGAAATCCTTGCCAAGCTCCATCTAGCCAATAAGTCGCAGTTGATCGCTTATGCGGCTAAAAAAGGGATCATTTAGGCGTTCATGAAAGAGGCTCGATTTAGAGTATTCGTCATGCGTACTGCGAAATTTCTAACCGTCCTGAAATTAAATTATTAGTTTGGAATGCTCCCATAGGTTTCATAAACAGACCTCGAATAGGGAGGTTATGACAGCTCGTACAATCCAAATAATGATGCTTGGTATGCAAAGTACCCCAATATGATTGAGAATAAAAACTATCTAAAAGTATAGTCTCAGACTATACTTTTTTCTTTGGGCGACTATCTTTTTAGACGGTATCTGGAAATAATCAATCGATTATAATTTATATACCGGGAAAGGAGTATATTCCTGATATTTTTACTGTTTTTTCCGATACTTTTTTTATTGTCAAACGATACTTGGGTCTAGTTGACTGTTCAAATAAATGATATGACAATAACATTAAAGTTGAAATATTTTCCATGCAATAACTATTTTCCCAAAAAATTAAAATAATTTAGACTGAAAGGTGATTTTTTTGCGAAAATTAAAGAAATCGGCGCCGGTCTGGGTGGAGATAGATTTGAAGAGGCTCCGAAACAATTTACAGGTGATTACCGGCCATCTTGAACCGGAGACCCAGATCCTGGCGGTTCTTAAATCCAATGCTTACGGTCATGGCTCAGTACAGATTGCCTTGGAGCTGCAACGGAATGGTATTGCCTATTTTGCTGTAGCCCGGCTGGAGGAAGCGCTGGAATTGCGCAGAGCGGGGATTAAAGGCCAGATATTACTGTTTGAACCCATATTCCCGGAACAAATGGAAATGGTGGTAGAAAATCATGTCATCCCATCGGTAGTCGGCATGAAATCCGCAGAGTTACTGGTCGGCCGGCTCAGACAATTGCGCCGGAAAATTAAAATCCATCTCAAAATCGATTCCGGAATGGGTGGGCCGGGGCTGTTGCCTGAAGATTGCCGGGAAATGGCTCGCTTCTTAAAACAACAAAAACGGCTTGAGATCGACGGAGTTTATACTCATTTAACATCCGATTACCGGGGGGACAGCGAAGCGGTCCGTAGTCAATTGGAGCAATTTCGCCAGGCCATGATCATAATGGAGCAAGAGGAAATTCATGTACCCCATATCCATGTCGCCAGTAGTTTGGCGATTTTTACCCTGCCGGAAACCCATTATAACATGGTGAGACCGGGGATTTCCCTATACGGGATACCCCCCAAAGAAGGGTTGGGGCTTCCCTTGCAACCGGTGATGCAGGTTAAGTCACGTATTCTTTATGTAAAGGAATTACATGCCAATGAGAGCATCGGGACTTATGGCTCCAAATTTACAGCTTCCCACCGGATGCAATATGCCGTTGTTACAGTGGGGTATGGCGACGCCTTCTTTTTACTCACCACCCGGCAAGGGTCGGTACTGGTCCGGGGAAGGCGGGCGTCTATGATTAGCCAATCCCGGATGAACCAGATATTAATCGATGTCACCCACATTTCGGATGTTTCCGAGGGTGACGAGGTGGTTTTAATCGGGGAACAGGGAATGGAGTCGATAACTGCCGAAGATGCGACGAAAGCGGCAGGGATACCGAGTATAAATTGTGAAAGCGTTTGTTTGATTAACCCCAAAGTACCCCGGTATTTTTTGGGGAGCAGGCAGGAATGGAAAAGAAATTCCGGGGCTCAGCCTGCTGTAGACGAGTTGGAAACGGCTGCCACGGATTATGGGAATGGGTAAGACGATGATTCTAAACGCCGCGCAGTCAAGCATAATAAGCGCCTTAAACCAAATTCGGGAACGGCTGCCGGTGATCGACCGGACCATCGACCGGTTCGGCGGGCAGTCCTTGGAAGATTATTGCAAGGCCCAACCGTACCATCGGCCTCAGCCTTTGCAACCGATTAACGATTTGGTGGAGGTGGTCCGCAGCTACTGCCGCCCGATCTTGGGGCAGGAGATAACCTCAATACTAGCGGCGGATCTTGAAAAATACCCGCTGGTTCTTACAGCCAATCATCATGGGGTGGATTATTTCGCCCAGTCTTTTCAGGGGAATTTATTGTTTCATTATTACCGGCAAAAAGCACTTGGTCCGGCGGCGACTATTCCGGTTTTTTCCTGCGGTGGTGTGCCGCTCTGCAACTCGTCGTATCCGAAAGGATTATTGATCTACCGGGCTAGCCAACCGGATACCGGCGAATTTCCATACCGGCTCTCCATTTTTCCTAATGTTCTCGCTCAAACCCAAGTCCTGGCTGCACCCCGTTTTCAGCGAAATATGGTTGAAAAGGCCATCCAGCAACTCTATAAGAGCTTACAAGCCGGAGAGGTTTCCAAAACGATTGGGGAAACAGTTCTTAATCTTTTGGAACAAGACTATCTGGATGATTTTATTTTAAACCTTCCCTTATATTCAGCCCAGGTGACCGCCTTGAACCACCGCTTGGGCCGGCGGATTTTTACCGGGGACCAATCGCCGCCCCAATTGATTTACCTTGAATTTGAAACCATCGCTGCGGAACTGATAAAAAGGGACCTAGCCGACCAGGATTCCCTGACATACCGGATATTTTTTGATCCCGACCTACGAAGGCAGGTAATTCAAAATCTGGATCATCAAAAAGGTTGTTGGGATCATAACCGGTTAACGGACATACCGGCAGGGGCCGTGGGTTCAGCGACGAGGGTTAATGGAGTAAGCGGTTACGGCACCATTTTTTTCTGGGGTCTGGATATTATCGGCCAGCATTATCCTTTAACTCTGGTGGAATCTTTACCGGGCGGACCGGGGTTGGCCGGAGTGGACGGACAAGGAATTTGTCACGAGATTTCCTTCACTCCAGCCGGGGTTTTGGAGGCACTGGAACGGAAACAGATATATCCCAACCTCTTTACCATGTTTATGGTGGTAAGCTTTGCCCGCGGGGTGGAGTGTCACGGTGGATATTTCCAAAGCGATTACCTCCCGGCGATGCAGGCCGGATTGATAGAGTCGTTGCAAGTGATTGCCGGATATGAAAGATATGCCGATGCTGTGGCAAGTGTTACCACGAACTGTTATATGAGTGGGATGATGTTTTTACTGGACCGACTTGGTAAAGAACAAGCCGGTCCAGCCGGCCCTTTGGAGCTGATGGACCGGGGCGGTATAACTCCACAATTTCTTAAGGAAGTATTCCAATCGGTTTCGGTTGACGCAGCCCATCAAATTGGAATATTCAACATCTATCCCGATGTATTTCAAGGTCATGAAAGGCTCTCCGGTTGGCAGTTGCAATTTAGCCGTGAACTGATCAAGGCCAATCTAGGCTGTACAGTCAGTCAATAGCATAATGGAATGATGGAGGACATGGATGCGATTTTTAAAGAACGGCATTTGGAGCTGCTTGATGATTCTCCTGATCAGCGCGACGATTACGGTTGCCTTGGCCGACGATCAGCAGTGTCCGGTTCTAAACCATGGACACAAATGGCGAATTGGTTTTTGCGAGAGCGAGCCCTATCTGGATTATGCCAGCAGCTTGTATTATGTAATTCAAGGTATGAAGGAATCCGGCTGGATTTCCGGTATTGAGGATTTACCGTTTCGGGTAGGGCAGGACGATACTTTGGAAATGTGGAAATGGCTCAGCACTCATCATGTCGGGGATTATATTCAGTTTGTGGGAGATGCTCATTACGATTTAAAAGAAATCAATGATCCTAAAGGAGCACATATCATCCGGCGTTTGAAACAGGAGAAAGACCTTGATCTGATGATCGTCACCGGGACATCTGCCGGTTTAGCTTTGTCCAAGGGGGACCACACTGTGCCGACTCTGATATTTTCCACCAGCGATCCCATCGGCGCCGGTCTTATTAAATCGGCTAATGATTCGGGTAAAGACAACATTTGGGTCCATGTGGATCAGGGCCAGTTCCGCAGGCAGATTCAGGTTTTCCACGATGGATTTCACTTTAAACGGCTGGGTTTGGTGTATGAACATTCCGATTTGGTCCGTAATTATATTGCTTTGGGTGATATTGAAACAATGGCCAGGGAAAGAAATTTTAGCATCGTCGATAGGAACGTCAAAGAACCGGTCAATCAAGAGGACCAACCGCGATACTACCGGCAGTTGAAAGCGGCATATCAAGAAATCGCCCCCCGGGTGGATGCGATGCTGTTAACGGTATCACCGGTCAATCCCGAAAAGCTGCCCCAACTATTAACTCCTTTTTCCCAATTTAAAGTCCCGGTATTTTCGCAGTCGGGTGCAGGTGAAGTGAGGTACGGCGCCTTGATGAGCATAACCCAGAATGACTTTCCCAATCTGAAGATGTTTGCCGCCGGTACGCTGACTCAGGTTCTGCATGGCAGAAAACCGCGCTCACTCCCGCAAGTGTTCGAAAGTACTCCCCGGATTATTCTGAATGTTGAAGTTGCTAAATTAATTGGCTACCAGCCGACATTCGACATTTTACTGGTCGCCGACGAAATATATCGCCGCATCGGCAACTAAAACCGAGTATTCATTGGAGGTCCTATCTATGTTGCAACATAAGACGCGTATAACATTCATCACGGTGGCGGCATTGTTAATCATTATTGTGCTGGGATTTACCGGAGGGCTTAATATCACGTCCTTTAAAAAGAGCTACACCGGTTCCTTGGTAGCCAGTTACTCGGTGGTCGGCCATGAATATGTCCGAAAAATCGAGTATGCTATTGCATATGGCAAACCCCTGGACAATTTCTTCGGGATGCAGCAATTGTTGGAAGAAACGAAACAGGGAGCTCAGGGTATCGAAAACATCCGTATTATCTCGAAAGAGGGCCGCATTATTTACAGCCTGGAGGGGAAACTCATTCATAGAAAACTGCCTGCCAAGTTTTTGGAGCAGATTGAGCTTAACTCTAAGGATGCCGCCTCGAACGCTTATTTGAGCGATCACAACCAATATCATATTTTTCTGCCGATCCGCGACCGCCGAAACGATCGGATTGGAAGCATGGAACTCCTTTTTGATCAGGCTTTGGTCAATTCCCGCACCCAACTTTATATCCGGCAAATTATAAGGTATTCATTGATATTATGGTGCCTGGCATTGCTGGTTCTTACCGGCGCCATCTACCGGTTCCATATTGTTTCCAAGGAGGGAGAGATCAATCCCAAGTTAATTTTAACGATTTTTGTGGTTGTTTTGGGTTTGACGCAGGTGGGGTACGGCTGGATCAACTACAATGTTTTCCAAAAATTATATACCGATGTGGCCCGGGAATACACTTCGAAAACCGCCCAAATTATCTGCAACGACATCAACCAGGTCATTTCCAAAGGTGTTACCTATCGGGATTTATATCATATTGAAGGTTGGCTGCAACGATTTATCACCGCCGCTCCGGAAATCGAGCGAATTGATATCAGGGACGCCCGAAACCATATTTTATACAGCACGCGCGCCGTACCCGGTAGTAACAGTGTTGATTCACGGTACCTATATAATTTGCCGTTGAATCGCGACAGTTATCAAACCCGGGCCAGCTTGAGGATGATCCTTTCCCGAAGCTATATTCACAATAAACTGACCACCATTGCCTTAGATATGCTGACTATCCTCTTGACCTCATTTCTTTTCATGTTTGAAGTCACCCTTTTCTGTATGATTTTCTTTAAAACGCCTCAAAACGTCCAGTCCGCCCAATCCGGAACGGATATAATGTTAATCCGGCCCTTGGGGTTTATGTTTTTCTTTAGCGCGTTTATGTCATTAAGCTTCATTCCGATTTTGATGAAGAATTTATACCGTCCCATGTTCGGTTTGTCCCAAAACGTCATTCTGGGTCTGCCGACATCCGCTGAATTGCTTTGCGGAGCTATAGCAACCCTGATGGCAGGTTATTGTTTGGAGAGAATTGGTTGGAAGCCGGCTTTTTTATGGGGATTGGGATTTTTTTTACTGGGCTCCCTTTTATCCGGATTGGCCGGGAACGCGGCTACCTTTATTGTAGCCCGCGGAACGGTTGGAATCGGATATGGCTTTTGTTTGGTATCCATGCTGGGTTTTGCAAACTCCCTACCCAATCCGGGCAGCAACAATGAAGCGGTATCGTTTTTCAACGCAGGGACTTATGCCGGAATTAATTGCGGCTGTGCATCCGGGGCTATGTTGGCTGAGAGAATCGGATATTCCAATATCTTTTATGTGGCCGCGGCTATTGCCATTTTATCCGGTATATTTGCATTTTTGTGCCTGAAAAACCGGAGGATTCAGGGAGCGGGAAAAAAAGCCGGCTTGAATCAAAGCGGCCGGAATGTATTGGGTTTTTTCCTCAATATCAAAGTGGCGACATTTTTCATTTTTGTGGTATTGCCGCTGGCAACCTGCACGATGTTTCTCGATTTTTTTCTGCCGCTTTACTCCAGGACGGTCGGCGTTTCCACCGCCGATCTGGGCCGGGTATTTTTGTTAAACGGTGTAGCCATTGTGTATCTTGGACCGGTAGTGAGTAAATATGCCGGAAAATATTTGGGGGTTCATAAATCGGTTATTTTAACGGCGGTGCTCTTTGCAGTCGCCTTGCTGGTATTTGCCGGAGGAGGTAACTTTTTGGCCGCTTTTGTCTCGGCATTTTTACTGGGAGTGGCGGTTGGATT
>DNPP01000502.1 GCA_003501365.1 Bacillota bacterium | reverse complement strand
GGCGATTTTATTGACAACTATTTGGTTAACGCTAAACAAGACTTGGACCAAGCCGAACAGGCTCTGGAAAAGTTTAAAAGAGACCAACGGATTACTGCTCCGGATGAGGAAACAAAAGCATTGCTGGATAGGGTTTCCGGTATGAATCAACTTAAAGCGGAAAATAGTATTACACTGGCCGCTGCCCAAGCGAAGTTAGAGGCGGCAAATAGAGAATTATCCCCGGGGAAAAATGAATTTATTCCGGATAGTCCTCTGATAGGACAGTATAAAGCTAAATTGGCAGATTTGGAGGTGGAATTGGTCGGGTTATTGCACAATAACGGTGAAGACAATCCGCAAGTTGTAGCTACCCGGACCGAGATTGAAGATGTAAGAGCCAAATTGAATGCCGAAATTAGCCGGGTAATGAATACCGAGGGATCTTCGATGAACCCAGTCTATCAAAATTTATTGCAAGGGAAATTACAGGCCAGTTTGGATATTGCTGCCGCAAATGCGCAAGGAGCCGCGCTTAAAAAAATCACAGCCTCCGCTGAAGAAGAGATCAGTAAATTACCTGCCAGAGAGCAAGAATTGGTTCGTTTGATGCGGAATGTCTCCTTGACTCAGGAAATTTATGTCATGCTAATGAAACGCCGTGGTGAGGCGAAAATCAGTGAGCTAATGGTACCTACGGATGTCCAGATCGTCGACCGGGCTGTACTACCGGATAGACCGGCAAAACCGAACAAACGTCTTAATATTTTGGTAGCCGCCATTTTAGGTTTGTTTGCCGGTGTGGGCTTGGCTTTTTGGTTGGAGTATTTGAATGCCTCAATTTATACAGCGGATGATGTTCATAATTATTTAAACTTGCCGGTCTTGGGCAATATACCGGATTTCGAAAAGACCAATTACTAACCACAAATTATTAAACATAAATATTATTGAAGAGGTATTTTAAAAAATTTTGTTTGAAGGTGAGGAATTCTCATGCCATCACAAGATCAATTAGTTGTTAAACAGCATGATCCATCTCCGGTCTCCGAAGCATTCCGGACTTTACGGACGAATATTCAATTTTCCAAATTTGAAGGCGGTTTGCATTCTTTAATCTTTACCAGCGCCGGACCCCAGGAAGGTAAGTCGACAGTAGTTGCAAATACCGCGATTGTAATGGCTCAGTCCGGCAAAAAAGTCATTATTCTTGATTGCGACTTGCGCAAACCATCGCAACACCAGATTTTCACGCTCAAGAATCGCGGACTTACAAATCTATTGGCCGGAGAATCCGCGATTGAAGAATTACTTCAACCGGTTGGAGTTGATAACCTGAGAGTGCTGACTAGCGGGCTGATTCCGCCCAACCCTTCTGAATTATTGGGTTCCTCCAGTATGCTTAATTTATTGGCATACTTAAATTCACATTGTGATCTTTTGCTGATCGATACTCCCCCTATTATAGCGGTTACTGATGCATGTGTTCTGGCTTCGCGGGTGGATGGGGTGGCTCTGGTAGTCAGAGCGGGGTTTACTCGCCCGGGGATGGTCCGTCAGGCCAAGGAATTAGTGTTGCATGCCAACGGGAAGCTATTGGGAGTAGTGCTAAATCGAGTGGAGATACAGAAACAATATTCAAATTACTATTATTACTATGGATCGAACCATTCAAAACAAGTCGGGCAAGGGAAATTTTATTGTTAATCAGGATAATCGATGTGAACTTTTATGATTTAAAGGGTGGAAAACCATTTGAGTAACCGTCAAATCTAAAGGAAACATTTCAAATGAAAAGATATACTCTGGTATTAGCAGTAATTTTAATAGTACTAAGTCTCCTGGTTACAGGAGTTGATTGGCTGACCGAGTTTAATCCTTTTCGGCATCTGGAAATGTCGCTATTAGCTTCCTCAACTCCGGGAATTCTAGATAATTGGGAGCCCTTTCAAAAAGTTTTAAAAAAAATTTCGGATCAGAATTTAATTCCTTCTTTGACATCGCAACGTTTTAACATTCTCATTTTAGGGATTGATGCCCGGGATGCCGAAGGGTCCCGGGCTGATGTAATCATGGTGGCCAATGTCAATCCAGTGCTAAAGGAAATTAGTTTAGTAAGTATTCCGCGCGATACCCGGATCGCGGTGGCCGGAATCGGTTATACCAAAATCAATCATACTCATTTTCTGGGCGAAAGGGAAGGAGGCAATGCCAAAGGCACTCAGGCTACTTTACTCGCAGTGGCTACTCTATTGCATTGCCGCTTAAATTATTACATCAAGGTTGATTTTCAGGGCTTCGAGGATTTCATTGATTCGCTGGGAGGGTTGGATATTGAACTGCCTCAAGCGGTGAAGTTTACTTTTCGTTCGAAGGCTACACTTCCTGCCGGTAAAAATCATTTAAACGGCGAAATGACATTGGAATTGACCCGGGAACGATATTCTCTAAAGAATGGCGATTTCGGCAGACAACAAAACCAATTACGGATACTAAAGTCTATTGCTAAACAAGTATTAAATTCCATTACTATTCCACAATTATATCAATTTATTGTACGGGAACGCAAGGATGTAGTGGATACAAACCTAACCAATGTTGACTTGATAAGCCTGGCTTGGTTGATGCGTCAAATGACGGAAAGAAACTTGAGATACTATCAAATACGGGGAAAATCCGAATATGCAATCGATCCTTTAACCAAGACGACGGTTTATTATTGGCAGCCGGATATGGAAGATATAAGCCGAATACAGAGGCATTTCAGATAAATTTTTTTAAAAATTAGGGTGGTGTGTCGTAATGCCAATCTTTTTAATGTCATTAAGTTTAATTTTAGGTTTTATTTTTTTTGTGTTGGCACTTTTAGGATGTTTAGCATATTTCTTATATGGTTGGTCTCCCTCTCTTACGAAAGATAAATGGTCAATTGGTATATATACCGGTATTTCACCGTTAGAATTAAATCCTACGAAACAAGTTAAGAATCCGGTTCTTACTGCTCAAGATGTTACAGATATCGATGCGGGGTTCATTGCAGACCCTTTTATCACTAAAAAAAATTCAAATTGGTATCTTTTTTTTGAAGTCTTTAATAACGTAACCCAAAAAGGGGAAATTGGATATGCCGTTAGCAAGGATAGTTTTCATTGGGAATACCAACAGATAGTCCTGTCCGAGTCTTTTCATCTTTCTTATCCTCAAGTTTTTACATGGAGAAATGAATATTATATGATTCCGGAAAGTTATGAGGCAAAGTCGGTACGATTATATAAAGCCAATAAATTTCCTGGTGAGTGGCAATATGAGAAAGCACTCCTGGAAAAGGTTGCGGTGGATGCGTCAATCTTTTTTTGTTCCAATAAATGGTGGATGTTTGCATCGAATCCTGATCATAGTAATCTTCTTAATCTTTATTACGCGGATGAGCTTTATGGCCCATGGCGGGAACACCCTCGGAATCCTTTAATCAAGAATAACAGACATTTTGCCAGGCCTGGGGGAAGGGTGACTTTTTTCGAGGGCAAGATTATTCGTTTTGCCCAAGATGATTGGCTAGTATATGGTAATAAAGTCAGAGCCTTTGAGATTACGAAGTTAACCGAAACAGCCTATGAAGAAAAATTAATCTGCCGGAAACCTGTTTTATCTCGGACGGGTTTTGGTTGGAACCGCTCTGGAATGCATCATTTAGATCCGCTCCAAATCGATAATAATCTATGGATTGCTGCCGTGGATGGTTTTGGGAAAGGCAGAGTCGATACGCATATCTAAAGTCATCGGTTATGGGTGTGAATTTGATTTTGGGATTACTGTTGTCATTTTAAATGAATAGTAAAGTAATATAAATTGATACATTGTTATTGTTACTGATTTCTACGGTAAAAATAATTAAGTCTGGGACGAAGTTCTAGACCACACTTGATAATGATTTGCAAAGGCTGCCTATTTAATGGGCAGCCTTTTTGTAACAACGTAGAAACAAAAATGGATAAAATTAAAAATAAAGAAACGTTATTTTGATATTTTCAATTGCATGGGAAGTTCAAACATATCAATATAGGGTTGCATTTTTAAGGGCCGCCTGCATAAAGTGCTTCCGATACAATGTTTTAAACTAAGTAATCCTTGATTAAAACATACAGAAAAATATTCGCTATGGTATAGCATAATTCGCAAAGCAAAATTAATAAATATAATACCTGAAGGGTAAATCTGGCTTAGGAATAGATTCATTTAAAAGGTAATCAGGTATTATGCTAATTATTAACTAATCGTATTTCTAGGGAGGCCTTCTTGTGGTTGTAGAAAATTTGCAAACACTAAAGAATGACCATATTGTTTCGGAGTATATAATGGATGGGTTTGCGCAAGAACTGAATGATTCAGTTCCACAGGTTTGGCCGGGTTCGCGGCGGAAATTAGAAATATCATTCAAAAAATATTTGGCTGTATTAATTATAGTGGCCGTTGATTATAATGCTGTTTTATTGTCGATAATTAGCGTTTTTTGGACCAGGACATTGGTAGCATCTCAATCATTTTCCCAGGAATTATTCTTAGGCCTTACTTATCAAATTTGCTTTTTGCTCATTCCCTTTTTTTTTATCGGACTCATCTGTTATGAACGGCTTTATCGTCGTAGGCTGCCTTTTTGGGAAAGTTCAGCTAAATTACTTAAGGTATGTACTTTTGCAACTTTAATAACTATCGGTAGCCTTTTTTTGACAGGCTTCTCCCATTTTTCATCCAGGCTATTTATTGGACTCATATGGTTTTATTCCAGTTTCTATTTAATGGGATCGCGGTATTTAATCCAACGTTTTTTAGCAAACATTGGGTTATGGTGCCAAACGGTGGTGATAATTGGAAATCATACCGGAGTTGAGACTTTGAAAAAGAGTTTTGCCGCGGAACCCGGCTTAGGATATCAGATTGTGGATGTGATTGAATATGTTCCAGGAGGGAAAGTTCGAAAAAAACAGTCGCCTTTATTTAAGTTTGAGGCTTGGAAAAAAACCATTATTCAAAGTGGCGTATCAGAAGTTATTATTGCTTTTCCGGAGTTAAAACGCACTGAATTACTGCAATTGATCTATTGGCTCCAGCCAATGGTGAAAAACATAACGATTATGCCTGATTTGCAGGGTTTACCTTTAAGTGATTTGGAAACCGATTTATTTTTTGACCAAAAGGCCGTTATGATGCGGGTCCGCAATAACTTATTGTTTTATCGCAATCGGTTATTTAAAAGAATTTTTGATTTATGTTGTGGCGCACTATTTTTTGTTATTGCCTCACCGGTTATGTTACTGATTGCAGTTTTGATCAAATTTAATTCTCCCGGCCCAATATTCCACATGGGGGAACGCCTCGGTAAAGCAGGCCGGAATTTTAAATGCTATAAATTTCGGACCATGTATCTAAATGAACAGGATATACTGCAGAAATTTATGCAAAATCATCCGGAAGCGGCGGAAGAATGGCGCCAATTTGCTAAACTTCGAGCATTTGATCCCCGTGTTACAGGGGTTGGCAAATGGTTGCGTAAATTTAGCTTGGATGAATTACCCCAGATCGTTAACGTATTGAAGGGAGATATGAGCCTAGTCGGCCCCCGGCCTTATCTACCCAGCGAACAAGAGCGGATGAGATATTATAAGAAGACTATTTTGGAGACCGTCCCGGGAATTACTGGGTTATGGCAGGTAAGAGGAAGAAATGAGATTGCTTTTGAAGGACGGCTTTCACTGGAATCCTGGTACGTGAGGAACTGGTCGATATGGTTGGATATTACGCTGCTTATCAGGACGGTTGGGGTGGTGTTGAGGAGAAGAGGGGCATATTAAAAATACTTCGGTTGGGAGACGTGGAGGAAGTGAAATTGAGAAAGGCATTACTAACAGGAATTACTGGACAGGATGGATCATATTTAACAGAGCTTTTATTGGATAAAGGCTATGAAGTTCATGGACTCATCAGAAGAGCAAGTACCTTCAATACGAAAAGGATTGATCATCTTTTTGAAAACTCCGAGATTGGGAATAAAAGCTTATTTCTTCATTATGGAGACTTAACAGACTCCAGTAATTTGAACCGGCTAATTGAAAAAACAACACCGGATGAAATATACAATCTGGGTGCACAAAGCCATGTTAAAGTTTCTTTTGAAGTTCCGGAATATACTGCAGAAACTGATGGAATTGGTACTTTAAGACTTTTGGATGCAATTCGGGAGAGTGGATTAAAATGCAAATTCTATCAAGCGTCAACGTCCGAACTTTTTGGCGGATTACCGGATACAGCTCCTCAAAACGAAATAACTCCCTTTTATCCAAAGAGTCCTTATGGAGCTGCCAAACTTTATTCCTACTGGATAACTGTTAATTATCGCGAAGCTTATAACTTGTTTGCCTGTAACGGAATTTTATTTAATCATGAATCACCAAGAAGAGGAGAGACTTTTGTTACAAGAAAAATTACTAGGGCCGTAGCGGGCATTATGGCAGGAAAACAAGAAAAATTATCTTTAGGTAATCTTGATGCCAAAAGAGATTGGGGATTTGCCGGAGATTATGTAGTGGCAATGTGGCTCATATTGCAACAAACGAAACCGCAGGATTTTGTTATAGCGACCAATGAAACTCATACCGTAAGGGAATTTGTGGAGTTATCATTTAAAGAAGTGGGTATCGAAATTAACTGGAAGGGTACAGGTGTTGATGAAAAAGGCTATGATAAGGCTACCAATAGATTACTTATTGATGTAAATCCTTGCTATTTTAGGCCGGCAGAAGTTGAGCTTTTATGGGGTGACTGTACAAAAGCTGAAACGGAACTTGGATGGAAAAGAAAAGTCAATTTTAATAGCCTAGTCAAGATGATGGTAGATGCGGATATGAGAGAAATAACAGGTGTAAGTAACCATACCTCGCTAGAAGAGCTTTTGAAAGGAGCAGAGGTAGCAGCTGCAATGTAAAATTTATGGGATGTGATGATAGTGGATAAGAACAGTAAGATTTATGTGGCAGGTCATAAGGGGTTGGTCGGTTCAGCAATCGTACGAAACTTAATCCAAAAAGGATATACTAAAATAATAGGAAAGACACACTCTGAATTAGACTTGACGGATCAACGGGCTGTACAGGCATTTTTTAAAGAAGAAAACCCGGAGTATGTATTTTTGGCAGCGGCACATGTGGGCGGAATTAATGCAAACTCTGCATATCCAGCAGATTTTATATATATCAATCTTGAAATACAAAACAATATCATCAAAGCGGCTCACGACGTTAAAGTTAAAAAACTTCTGTTTTTAGGCAGCTCTTGCATATATCCCAAACTTTGTCCTCAGCCTATAAAAGAAGAGTATTTACTTAACGGCTATTTGGAAACGACGAATGAAGCTTATGCGCTTGCAAAGATAGCAGGGCTTAAAATGTGTCAATATTTTAAAAGACAATACGGAGATAACTTCATAAGTTGTATGCCGACAAATCTATATGGGCCTTGGGATAATTTTGATTTGGAAACCGCGCATGTTATGCCGGCACTTATCAGAAAAATTCATGAAGCAAAAATTAGCAATTCACCTTTTGTGGAGATTTGGGGCAGCGGTAAACCTTTAAGAGAATTTCTTTATGTAGATGATATGGCGGATGGTTGCATATTTCTTATGGAAAACTACGATGGGGAAGAACATGTAAATATAGGAACGGGCAAAGAAATAACAATTAAAGAACTTGCCGAGATGGTTAAAGAAGCTGCTAAGTTTAAAGGACAATTGAAGTTTAATCTGGATATGCCTGATGGAACTCTCAGGAAACTTTTGGATATAAATAAATTAACGAAACTTGGCTGGAAGCATCAGGTACAAATAAATGATGGTATAACGCGCGTATATGAGTGGTTTACAAAAAATTATTATGGCACTATCTGTGTTTAATTGATTTAAATCTATACGATTGGTTGCATACTTCTCAAATCTAAACCCGGCAGGAGAGCAGATATAATGGATAAACAAATAAATTTTATCCAATCTGATTCCAAACTAAATGGCTTTTTTGTGCGTCGGGTAGATAAGAGCACAATTCCTACCTGTAATATACTCGGTGTGAATATCGCTGCAATCAATATGGAATGGCTCCTAAATTATTTGAGAAAATACCTAAAAAGCCCGAAAGGGAATCTCCTGGCAGGTGATTATATTTGTGTTTCAAATGTGCATACAACTGTAACTTCCTATGAAGATGCTGAATATTGCAAGATTCAGAATGGGGGGTTAATGGCTATCCCCGATGGAGGGCCACTTTCGACGGTTGGAAAGAAATGCGGTTTTCAAGAGATGGAACGAACTACAGGCCCCGGTTTAATGGGCGAACTGTTTAAAATATCTACTGAGCTTAAATATAGGCATTACTTTTATGGTTCTACTGAAGATACACTTAAAAAAATTTATCAGATGCTAAAGAAAAATTACCCAGGTATCCAGATTGCCGGAATGTATAACCCGCCTTTTCATCCTGTGACGGAAGAGGAAGATGCAACAATCATAAAGATGATTAATTATTCAAATCCGGAGATCGTATGGGTTGGGCTTGGAGCGCCTAAACAGGAAAAATGGATGGCGGAACATCAGGGAAAGGTAAATGGACTTATGGTGGGCGTCGGTGCCGGATTTGATTATTTTGCCGGTAATATGAATCGTGCGCCCGTGTGGATGCAGAAGAGTAATTTGGAATGGTTTTATAGATTGATTCAGGATCCGAAACGATTGTTCCAAAGATATCTGCACACCAATCTCAAGTTTCTGTGGTTGGAAATGTTTAGAGGACAATATAACGTTCTGTATTTACTGTTGAGAGAGGCATATAAAACGATCATAAGAATAAATTGAGAAAAATTAATGTATATTTTTATTTATAGCATTCCATGTCCTATGAAACCTAAATTGGCCCTGCGGTTTACTTGGTGAAGGTAAAGTGACGTTATAGACAATAAATCAATGAAGGAATTCGATGATGATTTTAGTGATCGATTGTTTTAAACAAGTTAAGGGTGTAGGAAAGAGCATCGGTATCTACAACTTGGTCTTCAATCTAATTAGAAGCTTAGCTGAGGAAAGGGCAAGAACCAAAAGTAACGTGATAAACTATAGCAAGATTATTGTTCTGGGCAATGAATATAATCGCTCAGATTTCGATATCGATGGTGTCGATTTTGTATCAGTAAGACATAATCCCTTAAATAAGTTGATATGTATTGTTTGGGAACTATTTTTGGTATCGAAAGTTTGTAAAAAACTAAAAGCAGATAGAGTGTTATTCCCACGTGGGTTCTGTGCACTCACCCATCCGGTAAAGGACAGTATTATTATTCATGATTTGATTCCGTTTTACTATGATAAGCACTATCATGACTTTTTCAATAAGCTGGAAAATGCTTATATCATGAGCCGCATGAAGTCTTCAATTAAATTTTGCAACCAAGTTATTACAATATCTGAGGCATCTAAAAAGGAAATCCTTGATATTGTAAAGGTTAACATAGGTAAAATTGTAATGATACATAATGGTTGTAATGCAATATTAAATATACATAAGACCTATATGGATAAACCTTATATTATTGCTATCACATCAAATCTTCCACATAAAAATGCAGAAAGTGTTATAAAAAGCTATATAGAATACTATGAGACCGCACGGAAACCGATTGATTTAAAAATTATCGGTATATCCGATGTCGAAGAATATGGTATTCCGAAGGAGATTAAAGCACATATAACGTGCTTTAAGTTTATTGAAGAGGATCAAGAATTTTACAGAATAGTTGGTAATGGTAGTATATTTCTATTTCTTTCTTTGATAGAAGGGTTTGGATTTCCCCCAATAGAAGGGATGCAGTTAGGCGTCCCAGTGGTTTGCTCTAATCTTAGTTCTTTACCGGAAGTTGTGGGTGATGCGGCTATGCTTGTTAATCCATTCAATCATAAAGAAGTTGGACAAACGCTTGATATATTGCTTAGTGATTCGGAAAAGCAGAAGTTGTTGATTGAAAAAGGGTATCAAAATATTGCGAGATTTTCTTGGGAGAGTAGGGCCAAGTTGTACTGGGAAGCTCTCATAAAATAAAAGTAGAATTCGTGTGCAAAAAGGATAAAGAGGTTATTAAAATGCCAGGGAGATTAATTTTATATGACACCTGTAATTTTAGAGACTATCCGGTCGGCGGCCAAGTAACGAGTATCAAAAATTTTTTAAAATATGTGGGCGATAACTTTCCAAACCATACTAAGGATATATTACTTGTTGGTGTATCTACGGATAAAGCTGACATCGGCAAGGTTATACCAATTACTGTAAATTGTACTACATTTAATTTTATTGGGGTTAGCATTGCGGCAATCAATCAGAGCGTGGTCAAGAAGTCTTTGCGGCTTGAATATGTCAAGGGGCTTTTTAAGTATAGAAAAGTTCTACATATTAGTAAAGATGATTGTAATTATATTCATACACCTGAGGCATTTGGCGTTATTCGACATTGTTGTAAAAAGGCAACTTGTTTTGTTTTTTCGCACGGCACTTATTTTAATATGTGGCGGAGAGTTAGATTTTTCAGAAAAATGCCCGTCATCAGAAAGGCATTTCAAAGTTATTTGATTCATATTATTAAGAACTGTAATGGTATTTTTGTACTCGAAAATGATACAAAACAAGATTATAGTCCTTACAACCAGAATGTATTTCATGTTGGTAATTCAATCATTTGTGAAGATTACTTTGAGAGGAATATCGATGAGAGCCTTATAAAATTCATTTATGCAGGGCGACTTGCTGTTGTCAAAAACATTGGCCCAATAATTGAAGCTGTAAAATCGTATTCGCGGAAGGTAGAATTTTGGATTCTTGGAGCTGGGGAAGAGTATGAGAAATTGAAAAACATCGCCGATGAAAGGATTCATTTCGTGGGTGCGGTTACCTCTGACCAGGTTAAAGAGTATATGCGCAAAACAGATGTGTTAATTATGAATTCTACGTTTGAAGGTATTCCTATGACTATTTTGGAAGCAATTAGTTTGGGGTTACCGGTTATTACAACAGATGTTGGTGGAATTAAAGAGGTTTTGGATTACGGTAAAGATTCTGAGGTGACTGATGGCACGGTTGTAAGTATTCAAAAAGCGATGGACAAAATACTGAGTAATTATGGTAGGTACAGTTTAAACGCATATAAGCACTCTTTGCAATTTGATTATCATATGGTTAATCAAAAGATATTTATAGTCATCAATAGTCAATTGAAATGGTAAGGCTTTTTGAAAAGTCCAAAATATTTTTGAGGAATTAAAATTATGAAAAAGTTACTATTTGTTATTTCCGATTTAAAAATCGGCGGTGGAGAACGCAGCTTAGTCAATTTATTAAACCTTTTTGATTTTGGGAAATACCAGGTTGATTTATTGTTATTTAAACGAGAAGGGATACTCATTAAGCAGATTCCTAAAGAAGTTAATATAATACAGACTCCGCGTACTTTGTGGTATGCATTTAATAGAGCAGATATTAACTCTTTTAAGCATTTTGATACTGTATTTGCTGTGATTGTACGTCTATTTGGAACAGGAGTTACCAGAGCAATTTTTAGGAATAATATTAACCAATCTAAACAGTACAGGTGGCATTGGTTTTACAAATATGTGATTAAAAAGATGGAAAGTAGTTATGAGGCGGTTGTGGCATATATGAATAATGAGTCAATGTATTATATTGCAGAGAAAATTACATGCAAGAATAAAATAGCCTGGATTCACAGCGATTATAATTCTCTAAAATATGACAGGTGGGTAGATAAACAATATTTTGGTAATTTTAAATATATTGTATCAATTTCAGATGAATGCGTAAATGTATTAAAAGAAAATTTTCCAGAGTTTATAAATAAGTTTATTTGCATTCCAAATTTAACAGCTTCATCAGTTATTAAACGAATGGCCTTGGAATATGAACCGCTAGAATATGATAAAAGTAAGTGTATTATCTTATCGGTCGGCAGGCTTGCACCTGAAAAAGGATATGACTTAGGAATTGCGGCCGCAAAGATTTTATTAGAAAAAGGATATCAATTTAAATGGTATATAGTTGGGGCTGGCCAACTGGAGAAGGAATTAAATACACTGGTGCACCGGAACAAGTTGGGCGATGTTGTTCAATTCTTAGGGGCAAAAATAAATCCATATCCCTACATCCAGCACTGCGATATTTTTTTACAACCCTCAAGGTGTGAAGGTAAATCAGTTGTGATCGATGAGGCAAAAATCCTAGCTAAGCCTATTGTAGTTACCAGATATCGAACCATAGTTGATCAGATAATTGATGGCGAGGAAGGGATTATCGCTGAATTGACAATAGAAAGCATTGCCGATTGCTTGGGAATGATGATGAATAATACGATTCTTCGAGCGAATTTATCAGGAACACTTGCTCAAAGAGAGTATGGGAATTCTGAGAATATAAAAATGCATTATAGTTTGATGTAATGTGATGATTCTTTTTGGCTTTGGGAAAAGTAGTTTGGGAGGATTAGCGTGAAAATTATAGCGTTTTATTTGCCCCAATTTCATAACATCCCTGAAAATGATGATTGGTGGGGGGATGGTTTTACTGAATGGGTAAACGTAAAAAAAGCTAAACCGCTCTATGAAGGGCATGAACAACCGAGAGTACCCTTAAACAACAATTACTATTATTTACTGGACGATAATGTTAAAATTTGGCAGGCACAATTGGCCAAGAAATATGGGATTTATGGCTTTTGCTATTATCATTATTGGTTTAATGGTAAAAGGTTATTAGAAAAACCCATGGAAGAAATGCTACGCAATAAAAAAGTGGACCTTCCTTTTTGTATTTGCTGGGCTAATGAACGGTGGACCAAGGCATGGGTTAATGAAAACAGGGTGCTCATTTCTCAGTCTTATGGTCAAAAACCGGATTGGAAGCAGCATTTTGATTATTTGCTACAGTTTTTCCAGGATGACCGATATATTAAAGTTGATGGGAAACCCTTAATGGTTATACATAAAGCAGAAGTTATTGAGTGCCTAAATGATATGCTTGATTACTGGAACACTTTAGCGCAGGCTGAAGGATTCCCTGGTTTAAGCTACGCTTATCAAGACATAACTTTTGATTTAGTGAAAAATAAAGATGACAGTAGATTTGATTATAATATCGAATTTCAGCCGGACTATGCCTGGAATGATATGAATAATCAAACGGCTTTGCAGCGATCTAAATTTTGGAATCGTTTACGTTCTCTTAAACGAAATTTTTATATTATATTGGAAAAAAAATTAGAGTTTGATATGGCACGTTATTTAGCTCGCAAGGGAAAATTGGAAGTGAAAAAAGCAAGCTATGCAGCGGCTTGGCAGGCAATTTTAGACCGAAAACCCGAAACGAATAAAAACTTGCCGGGAGCGTTTGTGGGTTGGGACAATACACCCAGAAAGGGTAAAGCAGGAAGAGTTTTTTGCGGGGATACGCCGGAAGTATTTGAAAAATTTTTGGGCCAGCAAATTGCCCATGCGCGGGATGATTATCACAAGGATATGATTTTTATTTATGCGTGGAATGAGTGGGCTGAGGGAGGATATCTTGAACCTGACGAGAGAAACGGTTATCGGAACCTTGAGGCGATAAAAAATGCTTTAGATGCAAATAATGAATTTCCGACATGGGAATCGGAATGTAATAAATTAGTGGGAGCGAGATCATGATATCCAGACATTTGGACAGTCAAAAAATTAAAGGCACAACTTTTTTATATATATTCTGTTTTATATATCCTATTATTCCATTATATTTTGGGATTTTTCAGGTAAGCGCTTTTAATCTTATGTGTTTATTTTTTGTAGCGTCATATGCTTTTATGCAAAAAGTTCAAAAGGCAGAAATCCGTACTGAGTATGGTATTCAATTAGTTATTATTTTTTGGATTATAATTTTTGCATTGATCAACCTATATCACTCAGACTTTACGACCTATATATATGAACTTTTAGATTATGTCATTGCAGGATATGTAGTAGTAAGATTAATTAATTCAGATTCTAAATTTATAAAAGCAATCGACTGCATAATTTTGGGAGCTTCAATTGTTGCTGCTTTTGGCATTATTGAAAGCTTTTCTACCTTCAATATTTTTGAATCGCTTAACAATCTTAATTCCATAATCGTATTAAATCCTCTGCGATTTGGTCAGAAAAGAATAGTCTCCTTTACTTTCCAAACCATTTCTTATTGCAGCTATTGCATGTTTGTTTTGGCGTTAATATTTTATCGTATAACATTAATTAAACATAAAAATGGCAAAGTAAAATATCAGATCGCATATGTTTTAGTATCAATAAACTCTATTTTGACGCTTTCAAGATCATTGATGTTATGTACCCTTCTATGTCAAATTTTATTGTTATTCAAATGCGGGTACAAAACATGGGTCAAACCTATTTTACAAATATCGGGGCTGGCTGTAGTATCTTGTATAATTCTCTTTATGGTTAGCAAACATTTTTTTAATATATTTCAGTCGGTTGTCTATATGCTATTAGCTGCTTTTGATGAAAAATATGCAATGGTGTTGGGCGATGTGGATGGAACCGGTATTGGTGACAGAGCCAATTTATATATTTGGGTATGGGAATCAATAAAAGGCCATTTAGTATTAGGGCTTGGAAAAAGCACCAATTTTGCATACAGTTATCTAGCTAGTAATGGAGCGGATTTTTACTTGCGAACGAAGACTAGTATTGAAAATCAATACTTGAATTTGTTATACCATTACGGTTTTTTAGGTATGATATCGGAAATTATTTTGTATATAGGTCTTTTGTGGCATTGTTGGAAACAAAAACATGGGGACAAAGCGCCGTGGGAAGGAAAATTATCTTTTAATTCAGTGTGTTTTATTACATTCTTATGTTATTTTATTTCTTTTTTTGGTGTACATCAAATTGATGAAAAGAGGATTTTCTGTTTATTTATTTTCTTTTTACTTGCTTATACTTCAAACTATAAATTTATAAAAGAATCAAATCGCTTGGCAGGAGTAAAATGACTGCGGTTAATTATAAAAAAGCAAGCAGTTATTATTTGGTAGGGAATCTATTCAGTCAGGGCATGTCTTTCTTGACGGTGCCTATATTCACAAGAATTCTCTCAACTTATGATTATGGCGTTGTTACGACGTATAATTCATGGATTGGTATTTTATCCATGGTTATGGGATTCACATTATATATGGGTATTCGTGCAGCCTTCATTGATTATAAAGATAAAATTGATAATTTTATGTCTGTCACCACAATGTTTACGATAATAAGCTCGGCGTTGATGGGACTGTTTTTATTTGCCGGAGTTGTTTTATTACGCATCAATGTTAGTTTAACATTGGTTATATTGTGCTGGCTACAAGGAATGATGTCTGCATTGACGGAAAATTATTCCATGTATTTGATGATGCAGTATAGGTTTAAATTGCGTACCGTCATAATGATTCTACCAAACTTATTGTCCGCAATTGGTTCCATTATTGCAATTTTATTTGTGGTTCGAAGTAACCTGTATATGGGGAAAATTGTTCCTACTGCAGTGATCAATATTTTGTTTGGCGGGTTAGTTATTTTATTTGTATTTAAAAAAAGCAAGGTTTTATATAATATTAAATTTTTAAAATATGGATTAGCCGTTTCATCACCATTGATATTACATGGTATCGGGTTAAATATTCTTTCTCAGTCGGACAGAACGATGATTACTTGGTTGGCCGATGCCTCACAAACTGGTATTTATAGTCTTGTCTACAATTTCAGTATGTTGGCTACGGTGATTACAGCTTCTTTAGACGGAGTTTGGGTTCCTTGGTTTACTGAAAAAATGAAAGCCCAGGATATAAATACACTTAACAAACGGGCTGTGGATTATGTGAATTTAATGACTTATGCGATGGTATGTCTACTTTTGAGTGGGCCGGAAGTATTAAAAATACTTGCATCACCGAAATATTGGGAAGGTATCAATATAATACCTCCGGTTGTGCTTGCCAATTATTTGATTTTTATGTATGCCCTGTATGTTAATGTAGAACATTTCTATAAGAAAACACCATATATTACATTAAATACACTATTGGCAGCAGGGTCTAATTTGGTTCTAAATTATATTTTTATACCTCATTATGGGTATGTTGCTGCCGCCTATGCAACATTAGCTTCATATTTGCTATCACTTGTTTTACATGCAACATATGCGAAAAAATTAAATGCAAGTATTTATCCATTAAGAACGTTTCTCCGTCCCTTGGTCCATATTTTAGTCACAACGGTAGTGTTTTATCTTCTCCAAAATATGCCAGTGATTAGGTGGAGTTTGATGTTTGTATATTTGGGCGCGATGTTTTTTAGAGAGTATAAGAGAATTTTTGAATTTTTTCCTGAAATTGAAAAAAAATTATTTAAAAAATATGCAAATTGATTGTCCTATGCAGGAAAAGTTTGCACCATCTTTAGTTTATACGTTATCTTATAGTCTTAAATAGTTGATTAAGTTTTGCATGCCTATAGGCTGGAACAAAGATACGAGGAGGAACAATGAGGATCGGATTAATGGGTTTTGACTTTATGAGTTCGAATAAAGGTTGCGAGGCTTTAACGTATTCGTTTATTGAGATGCTGATAAGATTAGCCAATGGTAATACTTTAGAGATAGATAATTATACCTATAATGAGAGTTTGGGGGAGTTGTCATATAAATATCCGCTAATAAAATTTCGTTATTGCAAAATCAATTTAAAAAATTTGAAATTTTTGAAGGAGGCATACCGAAATATAAAGAGATGTCATATTTTTTTTGATGCAACCTTTGGCGATGGGTTTTCTGATATCTATGGCAAAAAGTGGAACCTAAAAACCGATACAATTAAGCAATTGGTTCTTATAACTGGGACGCCACTCGTATTACTTCCTCAGACTTATGGCCCATACGAAAGTAAGTTTTTGGAAAAATGGGCGATACATATCATTAAAAATGCCACAGCAGTTTATTCCAGAGACGCTTTGTCTGCTCAATTTATAAAAGAAATTTGTGGCTATGATGTAAATGTGGCGACGGATATGGCTTTTACATTACCATTTAATAGATCACTATATTCAATTCAAGATAAAAAAATTAAAGTAGGTATTAATATTTCTTCTCTTTTATGGGCTGGTAAATGGGCTGAAGAGAACCGTTTTGGATTGACTGTTGATTATGTCAAATATCATAGATTGCTTATGGACCTATTACTGGAAAAAGGTTCCTATTCGATTTATATTATTCCCCATGTAATTGATTTGAATAATTTTAATGTCGAAGAGAATGATTACAGAGTATGTAAACAGATCCAAAATGAGTACGGTGATCGGGTAGTGAATGCACCGGCGTTTTCAGATCCGATTGAAGCAAAGAGCTATATTGCAAATATGGATGTGTTTATTGGCTCAAGAATGCACGCTACGATTGGGGCAATATCTTCAGGTGTAGCAACAATTCCCTTTTCGTATAGTCGTAAATTTGAGGGATTATATGGCAATCTGCAATATCCGTATGTGTTATCTGCTAAAAAAATTGAAACAGATGATGCTTTGAGAACAACAATGAAATGGATCGAAAATAAAGAGAATCTAAAAATTGCAGGTATAATATCAACTTCGCTGGCTACGAAAATTTTAAAGAATTTTGAAATAGAAATTAAAGAAATTATGAAACTATAAATTGAGAAGGAATACTTTTGAAAAAGAAAATCTTAGCATTGGGACTAGCATATGTCGGTTTTGTGGCTGCCATGCTGTGCGCATATTACGCATCATGGGGGCGATGGATACCGTTGATTGTATCCTACACCGTTATCGTTCTGATTCCACCGATTGTATATTTGAAATGTTGCAGAAGTGGTCGAATTTTAATGAAGAAGCTAAGAGGTTTGGCCTTTTCAGTGAAGTCAAAACATTATGGTAAGAATCTTCTTTTATCGGAAAATATTACTATCAACAATCCGAAGTGTATTACCTTTGGAGATAATTGTTCCGTTGATAATGGTGCGGCATTCTTCCCGCTGAGTAATTCCGGTGGGAAAAGATATCCTGCCAAGATCATTATGGGAAATAATGTCCACATTGGTTCCTACAGCCGTTTTGCTTCTATGAACTGTGTGGAGATAGAGGATGACGTTTTACTGGCGGCCTTTGTTCACATTACGGATCATTCCCATGAATTCCGCGATATAAGTCTTCCTGTTCACCTGCAGGGAGTGTTTACAAAAGGGTCGGTAAGAATTGGAAAAGGGTCATGGCTTGGATATGGTTGTAATATTTTGGCCGGAGTAACCTTGGGAGAACATTGTGTTGTTGCGGCAGGCGCAATTGTAACTAAAAGCGTACCTCCTTATAGTGTGGTTGCCGGGTGTCCGGCAAAGGTCATCAAACGATATGACTTTGAAAAAGAAGCGTGGGTCAGCGCTGAGTAAGGCACGACCTTACGAACTATGATCAGAGGAAAGAGCAAAATGATTGATAGGTTATCAAAAGAAAAATGCACCGGCTGTATGATGTGTGCTGATCTATGTCCAACCGGGGCCATTCGTTTTTTAGATGATGAGGAAGGCTTCTGGTTCCCGCAGGTTGATAAGGATAAGTGCAGAAATTGTGGCTTGTGTCTGAAAAAATGCCCAAGTTATAGCGAACCCCCCAACGGTAATGAAGGGTTTTCTCCGGTTTGCTATGGGGCATGGAGTAAAGATGTCGTTATCCGCGAGGAAAGCACATCAGGCGGTTTTTTCAGTGAACTAGCAGCAAAGTGGGTTGCTGAATACGGACTTTGTGGTGGCGCGGTTTATGATGAGAAGTTTCGGGTTAAACATGAGCTGTGCTCAGACTCAGAGGATATCGCAGCGTTGAGACAGTCAAAATATGTTCAGAGCAATACCGCAGGAATTTTTGCTAAAATTCAAACGGTGTTGCACCAACAGAGGAAAGTACTGTTTGTTGGAACACCATGCCAGGTTACAGCACTCAAATCTTTTTTGGGAAAGGAGTATACAGATCTTGTTACTATAGATTTTATATGCTGCGGCATTTCGTCTCCACTGGTGTATCGTAAATATTTAGAAATGTTGGAGAAGAGATACAAATCGAAGGTGAATAAAATCTGGTTTAAAAATAAAAGAAACGGATGGCGAAGTATAGGAACCTACGTCCAATTTGAAAATGGGAAGCAATATTATAGGAACGGAAATCGTGATTTATATATGATTGCTTTTGTTGATGATGGATTGGATATGAGGCAGAGCTGCCATTGCTGCAGATATCGTAAGGTTCCGCATTGCAGTGATATCATGTTGGGGGATTTCTGGGGAATTGAATATATACATCCGGAACTAGATGATAATAAGGGGATATCAGCGGTAATTATTAATTCTACAAAAGGATTAAAACTGTTTGATAAGGTAAAAGATCGGCTTTATTATTTTGAATCTACGCTACAGGAGATTGCTGTAGGGAATTTCACAGTGTATAAACCTAAAGAGGCTCATCAAAAAAGGCATGCTTTTTTAGAAGATTTACAGAATCTTTCTTTGGATAAGGCAATGGAAAAATACAGTTCGTATAGTGGATTGACAAGATTAAAGACAGATTTATTTTACTATCATCAGCAGGTTATGAAAAAAATCAAGGTCACTTTTAAATTTGTTGTAATTGGAAGAAAATGAATTGTGTTGGTGAGGATTTCAGTCAATGATACTTAAATATGGTAAAGGGGTTAGTGAAGTATGATGAGCGATTATATTGCCAACCGAATAAGTAAATTTAACCGAGTTCGGAAATTTAATTTCTTTATGAATGAATTAAAACCAAGGACAACAGATAGGATATTAGATGTCGGGGCTACTGATATTGAGTACACTTATAATGATAATATACTAGAGAAACTATATAAATTACCGGTAAATATAACTGTTCTGGGAGTGGAATCATATAACGAGTTTAGAGAGCATTACCCGGAAATTAAATGTGTTACCTATGATGGTACGATTTTTCCTTTCAAAAATAAAAGTTTTGATATATGTTGGTGTAACGCAGTATTGGAACATGTAGGTAATTTTGAAAAGCAATTAAGTTTTATCAAAGAAATTGAACGTTCATCCCAAAAAGCATTTATAACAACTCCGAACCGTTTTTTTCCAATTGAGGTCCATACTAAAATACCATTACTCCATTATTTACCTAGGAAAGTTTTTAATAAAATTTTACAGTTTATTGGAAGGGATTGGGCAGCCGGTAATTATATGTTTTTATTGTCATTAAAGGATTTAATCTATTTATTTGAGAAAGCGGGCATAAAAAAATATAAAATATATAAAAATAAAATTTTGTTTTTTACAATGACTTACTCAATTGTTATTGGCGAACCCGTAAAATAAAATAGCCACCCGTCATAGCGATTCAAATGAAGTAACGATTCTTTTGCCAGCCCAAAAGCATGGCAATGACAAAAAAGAAGTATGAAAATAAAATTGGAAAATGGAATTGGCTATGTAAAATAGAAGAGAGTATGTTAATATGGACTCTTCACTCAGTTTTTTAACATAATATAATAAGTTTTGAGGCGTTTATGGATATCAAGAAAAGGCTTCTTAGTCTTATCGCTCTTACATTTTTGCTGATCGGAATCATCGCTTTTCTGGCCTATACTTCCATCAACCCCCATTGGGGCTCCGGTTATTGGGAGCAATATGCGGCAACCCATTACCCACTATCCTTCCATACTGCTGCGGAGCTGGTATATTGGACCCGCAAAAGTCTTCATTTTCTCGGCTATGGAACGTTGGGATTATTATCCTGGCTATACTTTTATCTATGGAAATTCTCAAAACCATACTGGATGGGTATAGTACTGGCATCTCTGATAGCCGCCCTTGATGAATACCTTCAATCGCGGGTCCCGTTTCGAAATGGAAATCCGGAGGACGTATTATTGGATATTTGCGGAATTATAGTTATTACCGGTATTACTCGATTGTTTTTAGAATTAAATAATCCAGCAATGCAAGACTGAAGCTATAAAAGAGCAGAATGCCTTGGTTTTTAAATTATTCCCCCTCTTTATAATCTCCTATATGCCATCGGAAGCAATATTCTTACCAGGCTAACGTAGAGACTGAAAACGCTCTATCTTCCTTATAATTTCTCCCGCTCTAGCAAGCAGGAAAATTTCTTTTTGTACGGAATAATAAAAGAAAATTGAAGAGGGTATAGTTGTGAATCGAATTCTACTCCTGCCGAACCCGCTAAAAAAAGCAGCACTGGAACTTGCCGGCAGACTTATCGAAATATTTGGAAGGCGTGGATTTGAGTTAGTGTTGGAGAAACCGATGGCGGAACAACTTCAGCACTCATTACTTGGCAGAGAAGGAACCGCCATCTGGGAAGGGCTGGATCTGGTATTGGTTTTAGGCGGTGACGGCTCGATGCTCAATGCCGCCCGCAGGATTTATCCCCGCCAAATCCCATTACTCGGAATTAATTTTGGCCAATTGGGGTTTTTAACCCGGATTGAAAGTCATAAGGTTGAAGCGGCGTTGGATGCCCTCCGTTCCGGAAGCTATCAGCTTGAAGAACGTTTGATGCTTCGAGCTAAACCGGAGGAGCCAGCCAGCGGTCCCTCGGAGATCATAGCCCTAAACGATCTCATTGTGTCCCCAAATTCCAAAACCCGGATGATCCGGCTAGAAGCTTGGATTGACAATGAAATTTTCACCACTTATCCGGCTGACGGTCTGATTATTGCCACCCCAACCGGTTCGACGGCTTATTCTTTATCAGCCGGTGGCCCAATTTTAGATCCCCGGCTGGAAGCTATTTTAATGACTCCGATTTGTGCGCATTCCTTATACGCAAGACCGGTAGTGTTAAATCGGGAAGCCCGGATCAAACTGATCCTTCATACCAATAATACGGAAGTTTCCTTAACAGCGGACGGTCAAGCCGGTACCATTTTACAACCGGAGACCGCGATCTATTTTGAACGGGCGCCTTATGTTACAAAATTAATTCGCTTCCAAGACCAAGGCTTGTTTGAACCTTTAAAATCTCGGCTCAAAGAGGGAAGAATATAAAGTTAGAGTATGCGGAGGAATGGATGAAAACGAACCGCCAAGCCATGATTATTGCCATCATTAAGGATCAAGTTATCGGTACTCAGGAAGATTTGGGCGAGGCATTGAAGAACAAGGGAGTTTTGGTTACCCAGGCTACCCTGTCCAGAGATATTAAAGAACTCGGTCTGATTAAAGTACCGGCCGTCGAAGGTTATTATCGCTATTCGTTGCCTCAGGATCGTACTCCGGGAGACTTGGTGCGTCGGGCGCAACGAATGTTGGAAGATGCGGTTGTTTCCATGGATGCCGCTGAAAATATCATCGTGGTTAAGACTATGAATGGTACTGCCCAGGGTGTGGCGGCCGCTTTTGATGATCTTGAATGGCCGGAAGTTCTTGGGACTGTGGCCGGGGATGATACGATGCTGGTGGTAATTCGTAGTAAAGAACTTGTTGAAGAAGTTTTAAACCGACTCCATCAGTTAAGGAGGTAAAAATAAGTTGCTACAAGAAATTACCGTTAAAAATTTAGCTTTGATCGAGGAGATTCATCTCGAATTCAACCCTAGTTTTAATGTGTTAACCGGAGAGACCGGAGCCGGAAAATCAATTATTATTGATGCCCTTGGCTTGGCCTTGGGTGGCCGTTTCAGCGCGGAAATGATTCGCACAGGGGCGGAGACCGCTGTGGTTGATGCGGCTTTTCTGATTGGAGAGCGGCCTGAGCTTCGCGATTATCTGTCGGGTATCGGTATTCAAATAGGCGCTGATAACATGCTGATTATTCAAAGAGAGATCAGCAATGCCGGGAAGAATCGTTGCCGGGTAAACGGCCAGTTGGTCACGGTGCTTTCACTGACCAAGATTGGAGAATTTCTAATTGATATTCATGGGCAGCATGAGCACCAATCGTTGTTGTTCCCGGAGAAACAATTGGAATTGTTGGATCAGTATGCCGGAGCCGATTGTATCCGGTTACGAAACGAGGTAAATCAGGTTTATAAAGAATGGCATTCATTAAATGATGAGTATCATAGCCTGCAACAGAATGAAGCCGATCTGGCCCGTAAAGTTGATTTGTTGCAGTTTCAGATCAATGAAATCAACCAGGCTAAACTGGTGATCGGCGAGGATGAAGATTTACTTAAAGAACGTGAGGTTTTGGCCGCTTCAGAACGGCTTTATGAAGCGGCTTCCCAATCTTACCGGGCTTTACATGATGATTCGAGTGGCAGTGCCGCAATAGAACTGTTAGGAGCCGCCGAACGCACCTTGGCTCAAGTTGCCGCTATTGACCTGCGTTTAGCGCCGATCTTAGAGACATTGCGGGAAGCCGCTTGTCAGGCTGAAGAAGTGTCGAGAGAACTTCGCAGCTATCAAGATCAAGTACAGTTTGATCCAGCGAGATTAGCCGAAATCGATGAGCGCTTGGATGAAATTATCGGGTTAAAAAGAAAATACGGTGCCAATATTGGTGAAGTCTTATTATTTGCCGAACATAGCCAGCAGGAATTGGCGGGAATCGCCAATCGCGAGGAGCGTTCAGCTCAATTAGAAGCTGAATTGGTTAAGGTCAAAGCCCGGCTCGGCGAGTTGGCCGTATCCCTTTCCGGTGAGCGGCAAAGCGCGGCTCAAAAGTTGGAAGCGGACATCGTGAACCAACTGAATGATTTAAATATGGCGCAAACTCAATTTAAGATCACTCTTTCCCAAGCGGAGAGTTCAGTCGGTGTTGAATTCCAGGGCAGAACTTTGGAAGTGGCAGCGAGCGGTATCGATAAGATTGAATATTTGGTAGCTCCCAATCCGGGTGAGGGCTTAAAACCGATGGTTAAAATCGCCTCCGGTGGAGAATTATCCCGGATTATGTTGGCCTTAAAGTCGATTTTGGCCGACTTGGACGCGGTTCCAACGATGGTCTTTGATGAAATTGATGTCGGTATCGGTGGCCGTACAGCGCAGGCGGTGGCTGAAAAGATATTGTTAATCGGTCAATCACGGCAGGTGCTTTGTGTAACCCATTTGCCCCAGATAGCCAGTCTGGCGCGGCGTCATTTTTACATTGAGAAACATGTGGTCCAGAATCGCACCGAAGTGACAGTCCGTGAATTACCGATGAATGAACGGGTGGAAGAACTGGCGAGGATGCTGGGCGGTGCTCAAGTTACCGATACTACCCGGCAGCACGCCCAAGAAATGTTAATGCTCGCGGAGAAGCTGCGTTTAAATAAAGTGGGGCATGTAACCAAGGAGTAGCAACTGTATTAAACCTCGATCCGGCAAGTCCTGATTTATAGTGAATCTGAAAGTTACTTGCCGGATTCATGGTAAACATCTGAAATTGGGAATTACAATTTTTGAAGGCATATACCTGAATGAGGTATATTTTTTATATATTTACAATTTTTGGCAGGATATTTCCATAAAATACCGAATATTTAAAAACGAGTATTTTATTTTTGATGGAGGTTTCTGATGTTCGGTCTGACTGTCAGACAGCGAATAGCAGCGGCTGTCTTGCTGATCTTTATGGCCGTCGGCGGTATGCTTTATTTCGTCAGTAGTAATAAAGCATTGAGTCAGGAATATGTTGACGATGTTACCATCAACCAAATATATGTGGATGTCCGCGGTGCGGTAGTTAGGCCGGGATTGCTCTGCCTTAAGCCGGGTGTCCGTAAATTTGAAGTC
>DNPP01000356.1 GCA_003501365.1 Bacillota bacterium | reverse complement strand
CGGATCATCGGAGTAAAAATCGGGGTTAGTTTGGAAGACCGGCCCTTGCAAGGAATGCTACCCAGTGAAGTAGCGCGCGTTGTAAAGGGTTTGGCTCAAAAGGTCAACCGAGACGCCCGGAATGCTTTCTATTATCCGGAGTCGGGTGAGATTATTGCTGCGGAGGCCGGACATTTTGTAAATATCACCCTAAATGTAAACCGGGTTTTTGCAGCCAAAGCCGGATCAAATCTGCGCCTCATGGTGAGCGACGTATTGCCGACGATTTCGGAAGAGTTTTTTAAACCGGTATATCGCGGCAGCGAGGATATTCCCCGGGTGGCACTGGCAATCAACGTGGCTTGGGGCGAGGAATATCTGGGCGATATTTTAAGAACCCTGCGGACTGAGAAGGTAAAAGCTACTTTTTTCTTTGTAGGTACTTGGGTAAAGGCCTTTCCGGAGTTGGTGCGGACAATATCCGAGGCCGGTCATGAAATCGCCAATCATGGTATGTATCATGGACATCCTCAGCAAATGGGCCAAGAAGAGCTTAAAAAACTGATCTTGGAAAATACCGCCTTACTGACAACAGTTACCGGTAAGAAACCGGTAAATTATTTTGCGCCCCCTTACGGTGAATTGAACCCACTCATCGTAAATGTGGCCGGCAGTTTAAGTTACCGTACCATTATGTGGTCGGTGGATTCTATTGACTGGAAAGGCCCAACCCCTGAAGTTTTTTTAAACCGGGTATTAACGAAGATTCAACCCGGCGGTATCATTTTATTACATCCTACCATTGCAACAAAAGCGGCATTGCCGGCTTTGATTCAATCGTTGCGCAAAAAAGGTTTAGAGCCGGGACCTGTCTCCGGGATTTTATAATAAGAGATTATCTAAAAGGTATTTCAAAATAAATATGATACCCGTCATATGCGAACTCGCATATGGCGGATATCGTTTATCCTCATAGCTTTGTGGGGACGTTACATGATTTGTCTTTGAATCGTGCTCCAAATATTGGGGTCTTCATAACCCAGACGCCATACCGCCACTCCGCGCAGGTTATATTTGCGTACCAATTGAACTTTTGTGGCAGTGCTGGCGCTGTTTTCGTACCAAACTTCATGCGTTGTGCCCCAGCTTCGATAGCTGAAATAAGGAACCCGGTAGACTGGATGCCATTTGGGAATGACTTTATATTTGCGAATTAAGTTTTGAATTCCATTGTAATGCAAGGCTTTACCGCTGCCCCATTTCCAATCGTAGCCGTAAGCAGCAATGCCTACAACAATTTTGTTATTGGGAACATAGCGCAGCGCATAATTGATCACCTTTTCAACCCAAGGATAAGAAGCCACCGGACCTGCTGTGCCGCCTGAATAATGCTCATCATAGGTCATGATCATCATTTGATCCAAATAAGGAGCAAGCGCCCGGTAATCATAAGCCCCGGCCTGATTTGAACTGCGGTCGTCATAAGTTTTGGCAGGAACCGACGCTGTTACCAATAGATTTCTCGGGCGCAACTCAGCAGCCAGTTCACTAAAAAAGCTCGTTAAATAATAACGGTCTCTGGCCGGAATATTCTCAAAATCGATATTCACGCCTTGATAACCTTTTTCCACCAATATGCGGCTGATGCCGTGAACAGCCCGGGAACGGGCCGCCGGGGTGGAGAGCATCCGATGGATGCTATTGCTGTTAAAGTTGTTACCCTGAATATTATTGATTAAAGCCAAAGTATTCGCTCCGGCCGACCTAGCTAAGTTTAACGGTTTGGGATTGTGCGTGCTGGTAATGGAACCATAACCGTTAATTTGAAATGAAAAAGGAATAATCATATTAATGGCGCCCAGGTTCTCCGATAATGCCCGGTATCCTACAGGATCATTGTTGTAGTTTTCAACGTAATAGCCGGCGATGACCTTTTGGCCGGCAATACTCCCCGATGGGTTACGATAAAGTGAAACCGACCATTTTGGGAGCCAGCCCTGCCGGTCACCATTTACTTGAACCTGGTACCAATCGGCTTTTTCATCGAGGATCAATACCCGAGAGCCTTGGTTAACAGTACTGATGGTAGTGCCATTCTGATAATTATCGCGGACACTGGTTTGCTTGGCGGATACCGTTGCAGAACGCGGAAAATTGGCTCCTTGAGCGCGTGCGGAATTACCCGTCTCGGATAGCGATGGGGATGAAGAGTTGCCGCCAAAAATGCCGGAGGTTAAATAAAAGATCAGCGCAAGCACTGTTGTCAATAAATTACCTTGCATGAATAACTCCCTTCAGACGAATGCTACCATTAGCTCTCGAAATGGATTCCCCGTCAAGTGTATAGATCCTCTATGTACATCTCGCCAAACCGATGATTAAAAGGTAATTTAGTATATTAATGGACATTTAACTCGCAAAAGCAACATTCGCCAAAAAGAGGATTTTAATCGCCGGACGCGAAGTTTATTTCTAAATTAAGAATAACGCAAAAATCCGGAAATAAGGGGTTTACCATGTATCAACGTGCAACTTTAGCCAATGGATTGCGGATTATCTGTGAACCCATCCCGCACATGAATTCAGTCGCTTTAGGTGTTTGGGTCGGAACCGGCTCGCGCTATGAAGGACCTGAGTACAACGGCATATCACACTTTATCGAACATATGTTATTCAAAGGAACACATGAGCGTACCGCTCGACAAATCGCCGAGGCAATTGATGCGGTAGGCGGCCAATTGAATGCTTTTACAACTAAAGAGTACACTTGCTTTTATGCGAAGGTTTTGAGTCAACATTTTACGTTGGGTATCGATTTATTATCGGATATGGTAACCAATTCGGTTTTCGACAGCTCGGAGATTGAAAAAGAAAAGCAGGTAGTCTTAGAAGAGATCAAGTCCTTCGAAGATTCCCCCGATGAAGTGATTCAGGACCTATTCGCCGCAGCAGTATTAAAAGGTCACCCGTTGGGCTGGACCATACTGGGTTTGCCGGAGATGGTCCGGCGTTTTAATAAGCAGGTCATTTTAGATTATCTTACGCAACATTATACCCCGGATAACATTGTTTTTGCAGCAGCGGGAAATGTGCAAATAGACCAGATTGTGACAGAGATAGAAAAACGTTTCAGCGGATTGCAGGGGAGCATGCAACAAACGTTACCTATGGTCCCGGAGCCGGAGCCGGATTTGTTGCTCAAATCGAAAGCGATTGAACAAGTTCATCTCTGTATCGGCGCGCGCGGTGTCTGCCGCAAAAGCCCGGATAAGTACGGAGTCTTTATGCTAGACAGCCTGCTGGGGGGAAGCGTTAGTTCCCGGTTATTTCAACAACTTCGTGAAGAACGGGGTTTGGTGTACGTTACCGGTTCCAACCACTCATCCTACAAAGATACCGGAGTTTTTTCAATCTATGCCGGGACTCGCCTTAAGAATTTTGAGGAAGTGGTATCCTTAATAAAAAAGGAACTTAACCTGCTCATTCGGGAAACAGTACCTGAAGAGGAATTAAACCGGAATAAGGAACAATTAAAGGGTAATTTGTTATTGAGTTTGGATAGCACCAGTAATCGCATGAGCAGACTGGCCAAGACCGAGTTGTTTGGCGATCAATTGTTCACCCCGGAAGAGATTGTGGCCAAGATTGATGCGGTAACCAGTTCCGAGGTTCAGAGGTTGGCGGGTCAACTCCTTGGCGATGAAAAACAGTTTTTAACGGCGCTCGGTCCCTTTAAGGGCCATTCTAAATATTTGAGGCGGTCATATCATGAATACTAAGACTCAAAAAATCAAAGTCAAAATTATCTCCCCGTTGATCAAAACACTAATACCGTTGCCTTCATATGCAACGTCAGGTTCCGCGGCAATGGATTTGCACGCGTGCTGCGAACAATCGATTGTGATAGCAGCCGGGGCGAAGGGGAAAGTACCCACCGGGATAGCGATTGAGATTTCGGACCCGGAGATGGTGGCCTTGGTTTTTCCGCGTAGCGGTCTGGCTTCCAAACATGGTATTTCACTTTCCAATGCGGTTGGGGTGATAGACAGCGATTATCGGGGTGAGATTATTTGTTTATTAAAAAATGACGGTTGCGAAGATTTTGTTGTCAACCCGGGAGATCGTCTGGCTCAATTGGGGTTTTTTCCGATTTATCGAGTTAGCTGGGAAGAAGTTAATGAGCTGAGTGAAACTGGTCGCGGTAGCGGGGGTTTCGGCTCGACTGGAATAAGTCAACAATGAGATAGTACCGTTTTGAAGTCATCAAATATGAAAAATGGAGGAAATGAAATCTTATTTATACTAGCGAGTATTTTATATCAAATCCCAACTTGCAAGATTAAATAATAGTCACTATAATAAATCTTGCAATTGAATTAAATCCTGTTGAGGTGAAAAAATTGTTAGAAAATGAACTTTTACAGTTTCAACAGGAAATTGGGGAGATCAAACAAGATTTACTCACAAGTGGCATAACCGCCAATCCGAATGATGATGAAAGTTATCGATTGGCGACCAAAATCGACCTCACCGTCAGCCGGTTAATGAGGCTTCTGGAATGTAAATAAAAGTTTGCGCCTGAAAGGGCGTTTTTTTATTTTTATTCAGTCAGCTTTAGCGATCTGTGCTATAATAAGTATTAAATTTTATAATACCAAGATTTTAAATAAGCCAAGCAATTGTAAAAGGGAGTGGTTTTAATGGAGATCGCAGTGGAGCGATTACCGGAAGAAAAGCTCAAGCCTTTGTATAATGACCCGGCTCAGCTAGGTTTCGGCAAGATTTTTACTGATTACATGTTCACCATGAAGCATCAGGATGGTAAAGGATGGGTGGAACCGAAAATTTCCCCCTATTCTTCATTCAGTATTGATCCGGCAGCGGTGGTATTGCATTATAGTCAAGAGATTTTTGAGGGTTTAAAAGCTTATGCCGCAAAAGACGGGCGGATCTTGCTATTTCGGCCGGAACAAAACGCCAAGCGGATGTATCGTTCAGCTGAACGGTTATGCATGGAGCCTTTCCCGGAAGAATATTTTTTGAAGGCCGTTGAAACGTTGGTTAACTTGGAGAAACGCTGGATTCCTAGAGCGCCGGAGACATCGCTATACATACGCCCGACTTTGGTCGGACTCGGTGCGGCGCTGGGAGTTCATCCCGCCAGTGAATATTTGTTTTACATCATTTTGAGCCCGGTGGCGGCTTATTATAAAGAGGGCTTTAAACCGGTTAAATTGGCGGTGGAGGATTATTATGTCCGTTCGGTGATTGGCGGTGTCGGCGATGCCAAAACCGGTGGCAATTATGCCGCTAGCTTGATGGCGGGAGCCAAAGCGGAAGAAAAAGGTTTTTCACAAGTACTGTGGTTGGATGCCAAAGAGAAGAAGTATGTGGAAGAAGTCGGCTCCATGAATATGTTTTTTGTTTTCGGCAAGAAATTGGTTACTCCCAATTTGGGGGGCTCAATCTTGCCGGGAATTACCAGAGCTTCAGTGCTTGAATTGGCGAAGAGCCTGGGATATCAGACTGAGGAACGGCAAATTTCCATTGACGAAGTTGTCAAGGGGCTAGACGACGGGACCTTGACTGAAGCATTCGGCTCCGGGACCGCGGCGGTAATTTCTCCGGTCGGTTCCTTGTATTATCAAGGCAAGGATTATCTCGTCAACAATAATCAGGTGGGTAAGGTAACTCAAGAATTATATACCAAACTGGTGGATATCCAATTTGGCAATGCCAAGGATCCGTTCGGTTGGTCGTGGGATATTGGCAAGTTTTAATTGCTTTTAATGCAAACGTTGAGCTTTCTGTAGATTCAATACCAATAAGTAAACCCTCTCGGTTCACAATGATGGAGAGGGTTTACTTTTACTTTTTTTTAACCGGCTTGGATTACGTTACGTTGGAGTGGAAAAGAGGAATCAGGGTAGACTATTTTGCGGAGGTGTTATGATGGGCGAACAAACAACCCCGGATGGGATTGGAAAAGAAGTGGGAGTGCGGGCCGACCTTCGTAGGGGACATCCCAAGCCGCGGGAGATCAAATCTCAGGAGTCCCAGTTAGAAGCGGGTGCCGGCCCCGGCGATAATAAGAATGTTAAGTTGGGGATGAGCGAAAAAGTACGGGG
>DNPP01000227.1 GCA_003501365.1 Bacillota bacterium | reverse complement strand
TGAACAGGAGTGTCCGGTGAATAGTTTGCCATTTTTTTATACACGAGTGCGGCTGCAACGAAGCCGATGAATCTTGGTAGGACTACCAAAGCGAAATGAAGCCTATGACAGTAGGCTTTTTTTTGTTGCCCAAAATCGAGTTTGGAGCGGAAGGGCGGGGAGGATGGGTTGCCTTGGACAATATCTGATTCAAATCATGGCAGCCAAAATTATCCTTTTGGTTGCCATGATTTTCCTTTTTTCTTGGGAATTGGGAATTGCTCGGAGCCGGGACTGAAAATTTATTCCTTCAATACCCAAAATGCACCAGGCTGATAGTTTAGTCAATGGTGGTAGGTTTTATTTTGCAGCGCTTAACAAAAAATTAAACCAACGAAGCTAGCCCCTATACCTTTTCTATGTTGCGAATCATTAATTTCAAAAGACAACTCTCATGAGTAGGAAAAATGAATAAAGCAAAGGAATTATTTGAAATACAGTATATAAAATATTTATATACCAGTAACTTACACAGAGAGAGGGAGTAGAATTGTCTGATGTTGAAGAAAACAGACTCCTTGAAATTTTGGATTTTTATCAAGGCCTAGTGAATAATAGTCCAGATGCAATTTTGGTACATAGGGACGGTAAATGTGTCTTTGCCAATCCGGCGGCTGTCAAAATATTAGCAACATCTTCGCCTAAAGAGACAATTGGCAAGGATATAATGGAAATGGTCCATCCGGATTACCACCAATTGGTTGAGCAACGGCTCAAGCAAATATATAATGGCTATTCTTTGCCTCCCCAGGAAATAAAACTGATCCGTTCGGATGGCAGTTGGGTCAATGTCGAGACAAATGAAACAAAGACCCAATATCATGCAAAGCCAGCCATTCAATTCATCATGCGTGATGTCACGGAACGCAAAAAGGCAGGACAAGCACGTAAAGAAAATGAACCGAATCTCAAAAACGCCTTTGATAGTATTTTGGAGGAATTTTTCGAACTGGATTGGGACTGGAATTTCAGTTTTATCGATCAATCCGCGGCTCGAAATGGTGGGTTCGAACCGGATGAGTTGTTAGGGGAAAAGGTGTGGGATAAATATCCTCATATCGTTGGGAGTATGTTTGAAAAAGAATTTCGAAAGGTCATGGATACCCGAGTACCGGTTCGCTTTGAAACGAAAAGCCTGATCCGTAATCAATGGTATGAAGTCAAAGTTTATCCGTCCAAGTCAGGGATTTCGGTTTTTTGGCAAGATATTACCGAACGCAAGCAAATGGAAGAGGAGAGCGCTACGGTAATTAAATTTCTTGGTATCGTGAACAAAAGTAAGAATCTTAAGGAGTTAGTCCAAGAATCAACGTCCTTTTTCCAGCAACAGTCTATTTGCGAGTCTGTCAAGATTCGGCTTCATGAGGGTGAAGATTACTCGTATTTTGAGACACACGGGTTTCCGGTGGAGTTTGTCTCTTTAGAAAATTGTCTTTGCAATAATAATAATTCCGGGCAAGTTATCCAGGATTGCGCTGGAAATCCGGTTTTACAATGTATGTGCGGAAATGTCATTTGCGGGCGGTTTAATCCATCCCAGCCTTTTTTTACATCAAAGGGAAGTTTTTGGACTAATTGCATCACTGAACTGCTTGCAAATACACCGGAAGCGGATTGTCGAGCCAGAACGAGAAATAGGTGTAACGGTGAAGGATATGAATCTGTAGCCTTGGTTCCGATTCGTCTGGGTAAAGAATGTTTGGGACTCCTCCAATTAAATGATAAGCGCAAAGACTGTTTCTCACCGCAGTCGCTTGTTATTTGGGAAGTGATATCCGATTATTTGGCGATCGCTATATCAAAATTTCGAGCCGTGAATTCTTTACTAGAAAGCGAAGACCGCTATCAGGCTTTTTTTGTAAACAGCATTGATGCAGTGCTGATTACTTCGACTGATGGCAGCATTGAAGAAGCCAATCCTGCTGCTTGTAAAATTTTTGGGATGACTGTGACGGAAATCATAAAGGCCGGCCGTAACGGTCTGGTGGATCAAACCGATCCAAATTTAAAAATTGGTTTGGAAATCAGGGCCAAAACCGGTAATTATAGCGGGGAGCTTAATTTAAGAAGGAAAGACGGCGCTATCTTTTCTGGCGAAATATCGTCGGCTATGTACCGAAATAAGTATGGACTGCCAAAAGCGGCCCTCATTATCCGGGATATATCTGAGAGAAAGCAAGCTGAGAAAGCTTTGCGGCAAAGCGAGGAATATTTTCGAATACTCGCCGAGACATTGCCGCAACTCGTATGGACTAGTAATTCCGAAGGTGATCATTTATATAATAATAGCCGTCTTCTTAAATTTACCGGGCTCGATAATGAAGAGTTGACCCACCGGGCTTGGCTAAAGGTCATCCATCCTGAAGATGTTGGGCGTGTTACAACCTGTTGGAATGAGGCTACGCTTGCCGCTAAACCTTATCAAAATGAGTGCCGAATCCGGAATCGCGGAGGAAAATATCGTTGGTTTTTAAACCGTAGCATCCCATTATGGGATGAGAATGGAAAAATCGTCTGTTGGTTTGGTACAAGTACGGATATTCACTATCAGAAACAACTGGAGAAAAGGCTTCAAGATAGTAATAATCAGCTTCATCAATTAAGTAAGCAGATATTAACCAAACTTGAGGATGAACGATGCGTTGTCTCTCGTGAGTTACATGACCAGGCCGGGCAGGGATTAGTTGCTTTGAAATTGTTTTTGGGAATGATTCGCGACAGACTGGTGATAGACTATAATGTTTTGCTGCCGCAAATCGATGAAGCTATTTTATTGACCAGTACAATATTGGTAGGGATTCGGCAATTAGCAATAGATTTGCGTCCGCCCACCCTCGATACTCTGGGACTAACGGATAACTTAGCCAACTATTGCCATGAATATTCCCAGAGAATTGGCATACCGATTCAATACACGGGTTGCGAGTTGCCTCTGCTTTCAGGCGCGGTAAGTATTTGTTTATACCGGTTTTTACAAGAAGCTTTAACGAACGTTGCCAAGCATGCCCAAGCCCATAATATTAAAGTGGAACTTGAGTATTTTGATCAACAGATTTCTTTAAATGTAAAGGATGATGGGGTAGGACTTTTAACAGGAAAAGGAAAAATAAAATCCAGCAATAACGGGATCGGTTTGATAGGTATGCGAGAAAGGCTGGAAATGCTGGGTGGTAATTTAATGATTCGGTCGAAACTAGGAAAAGGCACGTCTATTATTGCTAAAGTCCCTTGGATGACCGGGGGGGAAGAACTTTAAATTGATTTTGAATAGGGCCATATTTTAAAAATTTTATTGAACCGTTATTTAAAAATGGGGTAATTTTTATTGAAAGGTAGAGAATTTACCCTATATACAATAATAAATTTTTTTGTGATAATAAAATATGAGCACTACTTAATGATATATACCATGAGAGTGTGTACATGATGAAGATAATCATCGCGGATGATCACAATTTGGTCAGGCAAGGCATTAAATCCTTGCTTGAGAAAAATGAAAATATTAAAGTGATCGCTGAAGCCGCCGACGGACACGAGACGATTGCCTTGGTAAAACAATTGCAGCCGGATGTATTGATTTTAGATATTGCTATGCCGCACTTGAGTGGGCTCCAAGTTATTTCCGAGCTTTGCGGAGCCAAGATACGAACGGCAATCGTTGTACTCACAATGTATTCAGACGCTTTAACGGTAAAGGAAGCCATTCGAAAAGGCGCTAAGGGTTACCTGTTGAAAGATTCAATCATAGAAGAACTGATAATTGCAATTAATGCCGCCATCCGAGGGCAAATCTATTTAAGCCCGGCTATTACCGGAATTTTTGTGGGCAAGAATCCGCTGATTGAATCCGATGACGAAGTCAAAGCCAATTCATTGTCTTTAAGGGAACGGGAGGTTTTACAACTGATTTCTGAAGGTTATTCCAATAACGATATTGGCAAACGGCTTGAGATTAGCTATAAAACGGTTGAAAAACATCGGACGAATATAATGAATAAGTTAAAAGTTCATAGTACCGCTAAATTAGTTAGGGAAGCGGTTAAAAACGGATTGGTCTCCTAAACCGGAACAATAAATTTTAGACTCCACATGGGGTCTTTTTTATTTAGGTAGGGTTTTACCCCGTTGACTTGAAAAAGAAAAATGAATTATAAATGAGTTAAAAATTGTTTTTTTAAAGCAATTGCAAGAATGTCATAATTAATTGGAATAAATAAGGGGTTTACCTTATCTAGCAATGGTTTTATAAAACCGACAATTAACAAGGATGGTCGATATGGTGAGCGAGGTTATCAGGATTCAAAAAGGGGACATGGATACTCCGGGATCCGATGCCCAGATTGAAGGAGATATTCTTACCGGAATAGGTAAATTAAAGAGCGGGTGGTCTTGTTAATCGATATTGAAAAATTATTTGCCAGCGAAGACCTGATTGTCCTTAAATCAGAAACCATTTCTGCGCCAAATTTGACTACTGCCAACTAAAATTTTTGAGGAGGTTTTTAAAATTATGAAACAGAAAATGAAATTAGGAACTAGAATAATTTTTGGATTCAGCAGTTTAATTTTATTGATTGCTTTGATGATTGGATTTTCCTATATGAATATGAGTAATATATATTCCCGAAATCAAAAAATAACGGGTTTGAATGTTCCTAAAATTGAATATGCCAATACGATGGAAAAATCAGTCCTTATTGTAGCGCGGGTGCTCAGAACAGTAGCCTTAAGCCAGGATCCTGACGTAAAAAAACGCGAAAGTGAAAAGATTACTCTTGCCAGAGCCAACTATGACAAAGCGTATACTGAAATTTTAAAAATGCCTTTAACTAAAGAGGGTAAGGCTAATTTGGCCAAGATTCAGGAATATCAATCAACTGCCAGACCTCTTGATGATCAGGCATTAGCTTTAGGGTTTGCAAATAAAGGAAAGGAAGCAATTGATTTATTGTTAGGTCCGGCTGGCACTGCAAGTAATGCCTGGCTTGATGAGTTGGCCAAATACTCTAAACTTCAAGATAAGTATAACCAGGATGATACAATGGCGGCGGGTAATGCTTATAATCATTCATTAATTATTTTGTTAATATTAGGCCTCCTTGCTTTAGTATTAGGAACCATTATTGCGCTATATATTACTTGGAGTATTACCAAACCAATTAACCGTATTGTTAAAGGACTGGTTGATGGAGCAGGACAGGTAGCTGCGGCATCCACGCAATTGTCCGCTGCAGCCCAGCAATTATCCCAAGGCAGCGCCGAGCAGGCTTCAGCCATAGAAGAAACCTCGTCAACTTTGCAGGAATCCGCTTCAATGCTTCAGCAAAATACTGTAAATACAAAACAAGTTGCCCAGTATGCTGGAAAGACTAAAGAAGCAGGGGATAAAAGCACTACCGAGATGCAAGAAATGATGAGTTCGATGACGGAAATTAAAAAATCCAGCGATCAGATTGCTAAAATCATCAAAGTAATCGATGATATCGCTTTTCAGACTAATATCCTGGCGTTAAACGCAGCCATTGAAGCGGCCCGGGCTGGAGAAGCGGGGATGGGGTTTGCGGTGGTAGCCGAAGAAGTGCGCAATCTTGCCCAGCGTAGCGCCAAAGCGGCTAAGGATACAACGGCTATCATTGAATCGAATATAGAACTATCAACCAAAGGAGTTTCTGTTGCTGAGCGGGTAGGGGAGTCGTTAAATGAGATAAGCAGTGCTGCAATAAAAGCTAATGAATTAATGAATGAGATCGCAACATCCAGCGCAGAGCAGGCACAAGGAGTAGAGCAGGTAAATAAGGCCATAAGTCAAATTGAGAGTGTAACTCAACAAAATGCCGCCAGTGCGGAAGAGAGTGCTTCAGCATCCGAAGAGTTAAATGCCCAAGCTGAAAGCATGCAAAAAATTGTCCGGGAATTATCAGAGCTTGTTAATGGGGTGAAAAATATACTAAATACCAATCATTATAACGGTCATCCATCAAACCATTTAATACAGCCTGTGCAAGTATTTGTGGCCACTCAACCGAATAATATTCTTCAGGATACAACTCGGGATAATAACCGATTAACGGATAAAACTAAAACCCGGATTATTAACCCGGAAGATGTAATCCCGCTGGAAAAAGATCCGAATAAATTTTGAGCATGATAAAAAGAAATTTATGAATTGGCTGTTATTTAAAAATGGAGTCGATAAAATATGACGAATAAAAGGTATAATCATAATTGGGATAAACTTCTAACTCCATATCAAAGAGAGATTATAGCCAAGCCCGGTTTCGGGATTAGCCAACAATTGCCTTACCTTGATGAAGCACAAGTAAAAAGGGTAATGATTGGAATACAATCCGGACTCTTGAGTCTAAACCATCAACATACCATTGAACACTGCCGGTATATACGGTTTTTACCATCCCGGGGATGTGTGACGATACCGTTTTCTTTAGCGATATCAAGCCACATATCTAAAGATTCCTGGCGCAAGTTGCGTTTGATTAGAAAATCGCAGCGGGTCTCCGGTTGAAAACAAAGACGGATATTATCGGAACTATCGTTTCCTGAGTCTAAACGTAATAGTAATCGCATTTTGGTCAAGCGTTTTGCCTGCTGGATGAGTTCTTTTAAAAATTGGGCTGTATTCTTCTGGCAATGAATGCTTCCTTTACGCAGTTCAGTGTTAATCCAATAGCCTTCATAGTTTCATTGAGGCGTTTAGCAAATTGCGTTCGTTTAAGCAGCAGTCCTACGATGGGATAGTCCAGATGCCGTAATAAGTCGCTCGTCGCTAAAACGTACTCCAAACATGTTCAGCACCTCGCAGGTGAATTTACTTACCTGCAAATATTCGAGATGTGACGCGCTTTTTTCTGCATCTTAGGGCTTTTAGGTCACGGTTTCAGGTATAAGTCATAAAAATGAACCCCAGTCTTGATGGCCGGGGTGAACGGATTTTATTTATACAACGCTTTTGCTATTCCAGTTCAAACGCGCCTGTATACAGCT
>DNPP01000427.1:6309-6969 GCA_003501365.1 Bacillota bacterium | reverse complement strand
GATGCTCCTTTTGTTATTATTAGAGAGGGATTAATAAAGCCAATTTCAATCCCAATCAAAATGTCTAAAGGCAACTCACCTCCTCGGTCCCCCTCTCTTTCGCGAAAGAGAGGGGGATGGCTCAAGAGTTACAATAAGCAGAATAGTTCGCAGGGGGTGAGTTGTAGTTGGACATTCAACATACTTATTTCAACTTATATAGCATAGTAAAAAATCAAATTTATTTTTAAGATAAGATTAAGAATATTAAGCTTAGGCTAAATATAGGCAATTAGGGAGTTTAAGGTAGGGAATTAAATAAGAATCTAGAAAACATAATTACTGTAGGATTAATATTTAAATTTGGGAGAGGTGTTGGGAATGAAATTAAGTATAGCCAGTAATGCATTGAATAATATTACCGAGATCTGGGCTCATGGTGAGAATGCCATCATGGTGGGATTGAAAAACGGTAATCGATATAGAGTTATCGCTATCCGTAACATTTATAGCGGTAGCCAATACAAATTTGCCCCATTTTATGAGGTAGAAACCGCGGTTACCATTCAGGAAAAGGCTTATTCATTTTGGGCTGTGGTTTCATTGCCTTCTGAAGGCGGAGAGACCATCGAACACTGTTTGGAGAATGCTTTACGTTTCTTAAATGCTAATTAATCAAAC
>DNPP01000427.1:749-5909 GCA_003501365.1 Bacillota bacterium | reverse complement strand
AGTTCTTCGATGGCTTTTTGATGGTTCTTCAAACCCCATAGTTCCAGTTGGCAGTCTTGGGCAGCGGCGATCTCCAAAATCAGGTTATCCTCATGGCTAAGAAATCTGGCGTGGGTTATTAAGCCGGTATGGCTGCGATCCAGGGTCTCTGCCAAACGCAGGATCGCACTCAATAAGAGAACTATTTTCTGAATCGGTTTTTCTAAGTCCGAAAATTCAGGGTGCTTTTTGCGGGGAACGGTTTTCCGGTGAAAGAAAGCCGTGGTGGCAATGATCATAATCTCGGTTTGGTTAAAACCCAAAAGGTCGGCATTGCAAATCAGGTAAAAAGTATGCATTTGATGGTTGCTATAGGAAAGGAAAGCCCCGATATCGTGTAATAAAGCGGCATATTCCAGTAGTTCCCGTTCCCAAGCTTCAAAACTATGCAATCTCATTACGGCTGCGCTATCATATAATTCCAAGGCCAGTTCCGCTACTTTCCGGGCATGAAATTCATCAAAACCGCATGCTTTGCCCAGCTGTATTACACTGCGTTCCCGGAGAGAGTTGGTGCCCGGATTTTTGCCATCCTCATTGCGGTAAAGATAATCAACCAGTAATCCGTCACGCAGGCTGCGTTCGCTGACATAAAGCCGCTCCAGGCCCAGGTCATGCATAAAAATTTCGATAATTGCGGCACCCGCGATAATAATATCAGCCCGGTCCGGATTAATGCCCGGGACTTTCCTGCGGTCTTCCAGCGGCAATGAACATAGGTACCCGATGACCTGTTTTAATTGCCCATAATCGAGATAATCATTCCGTTGCAGTTTTCGCTTATTAAACATCCGGCAGGCGATTTCGGCCAGATTTTCGATTGTCCCCGAGCTACCAAAGGCCAATGTTACCGAATACTCTCGTATCTTTTGAATAGTTCGCACGGCTATTAAACGGATATGCCGCTGTAACGAAGCGTAGCGTGCAGGAGTAACCGGCCCGTCATCACCGGCAGGGAATAGAGCGGCCAAACGGATTGCGCCCAGTTTTAGCGAATCCAGGTGAAGATATTCCATTTGATTACCAACGATTACTTCAGTGCTACCGCCGCCAATATCAATAAAAAATGCATTTTGATTATTTAAATTGACTCCGCTTGAAATGCCCAGATAGATTAAACGGGCTTCTTCTCTCCCGGAGATGACATTTACCTCGATACCGGCTCCCTGCCGTAAGCGATGAATTAATTCGGCCTGATTTTCAGCGTCCCGGGTCGCCGAAGTCGCCACCGCAATAATTGCTTCCGCTGCATAGGAACGGGCTAATTCCCCGAATTTACTGCAAACCAGTACTGCCCGGTCGATTGCGTCCGGTTGCAAATATTCATTGGCGGAAAATTCGCCTTCCCCCAGGCGAACGGTTTCTTTTTGCTGGGTAATCACCCGGTAAGAATCATGATTGTACTGAATCATGAGTAAACGGATCGAATTGGTTCCAATATCAATAAAGGCCACAATTTGACCCTCATTTATTTTCAGGCTGTCTTCCATTCCGTCACCAGCTTCCGTCCGAAGATTTCCTCAAAGAATTGACCTTTTATCGAGACTGTCAGACACTCAGCCTCCGCCGGCTGTTTGGCGGTATAAATAATTTTTATTGCTTGCGAGGTAATGTCACAAAGAAGATGGTTAATTAAGTTTTGATGGCTATTATCAAAGCCATCGGCAACTCGCAAAATAGCTATCAGGTAAGAAACCATTTTCCGGTCCTCCGGTTCCAGTGATGCGAAATGCATGTGCTGAGCGCTGGGAGTGATTTTGCGATGATATAATGCTAACAATGCAATGATGTAACGTTCACGTTTTGGGAAAGGAAGGGTATTCGTATTAACAATGATATTAAAGGCTACTTTATGGTGGCTGTTTCGTCCGTTAAGCCAACCGATATCATGCAACATTGAACCATACTGCAGTAAACGGCGTTCGGTCTTGGCTAACTTATGTAATGGCTGCAATTGGTCAAAAAGATCCAAAGCTAGGCGGGTTACTTGTCTGGCATGATATATCTGATGTCTGCAGCTTGAACAATTGAGTAAAAGTTGATCCACCCTGGCGGAGTCATCTTTAGTATCTTTATCGGCTAAGGATAGAATTGAGCGCTCGGTCGATATTGCCGTTTCGCTTTCGGCTGCTGCCGTTATTTCCGGGCAACTGATTGTGGAGAGGGGTTTGGCTATACCGGCAGGCCATATTTTTGTCTGCCGCTGGGTAATATTATATTTAATGCGATAAGGATATACTTTGATGAACCCCATACTGAATTTTAAAACAGTATAACACGCCCAGATGTCGGTGTCAAAAGCGTATCCGACTGCGCCGGTATTGATTAGCCGGACATGATTAAACCGCTTGATATAGGGGAATTGTTGCTGAGAAAAGATAATGATATCGGCGGCGGCTTTAAAAGCAAAATCGGTGGCTAATTCCGGCGGTAGATCCGGATTTAATTTGATTAACTTCGGGGGTTGGCTGGTTAAAAGAATTCGTTTTTTTTCGATAGTGAGCAGGGAAGAACGTTTTAAGGAGTTTAAATAATGAAGACTGTTCCCGGATAGATTATTGTAAATCCAGTTTAAAAAGAGCCATTGATCCGGGGCGGGGCTTTTCTTCAATTTTTCTAATTTAGCTTTGGCTTTTAAAACCCGTTGATCAAATTGGCCAAGGATGCTTACCACATTTTCAATTTGCAGTCTTTGAATGGTTTCATCAGGAAAGATATCAAAGCCCAGTGAATTTCCGACATTAATAAAATTATCGACACCATGGGCTTTGGCATGATTTAATACCGCCTCCAACGCGGGTAAATTACCGTGAATATCACCGAGTAAAGCTATTTTAATCATTTTTCTGTTCCTCCTTGAATGCGAGCGGAAGTGGGGACTCTTCCTGCACAGCGGCAACCATCTGACAGGTGGTTTTATCCCTGACGGATTCATGTGCAAAAAATAAACCGGGGTGTTCCAGCATCCAGTCTTGAGAATGAACTCTCAGCTCTTCTTGAGCAGGAGCGTTTTTTTGATAATGTCCGTCTGGGAAAAGCGTTTGCGCTTTGATATTATCACGCAGGTGTATTTGTAATACTTGATTGATTAATAGGTTTTTCAATCGGGAATCCTCAATGGGGAACAAAATCTCGATCCGGCGGTCCAAATTACGGGGCATCAGATCGGCGCTGCCCAAGAGTACGTCGCTTTGACCGCCGTTATGGAAATAATAAATCCGGGTATGCTCCAGAAAACGTCCTACGATGGAAGTTACGCTAATGTTTTCACTCAAACCGGGAATTCCCGGTCTAAGGCAACAAATACCCCTCACCTGTAAATCGATCGTTACACCGGCTTGGGAAGCCCGGTAGAGGGCGGCGATGCAATCTTGATCCACCAGGGAATTCATCTTAAACGCCAAATAACCATCGGCATGAGCTTGGTGCTGAGAAATTTCCCTTTCAATCAAGGAAATCATCCGTTGCCGGATACTACCGGGTGCTACCCATATTTTATCGTAATTATCTTTACGGGAATAACCGGTTAAGGCATTGAACAAGTCGGAAACGTCGGCTCCCATCAGGAGGTCGCAGCTAAAATAACTTAAATCTGTGTATATGCGGCTGGTGACAACATTATAGTTGCCGGTACTCATATGAACATAACGGTTGATTGTTTCTCCTTCACGCCGGACTACCAAACAAATTTTGGCGTGGGTTTTTAGGCCAAGTAACCCGTAGACAACATGGACGCCCGCCCTTTCCAAAGCCTGGGCCCACCCAATGTTGTTTTCTTCATCAAAACGGGCTTTTAACTCCACCAAAACCGCGACTTGTTTGCCGTTTTCCCTGGCCTCCATCAAGGCTTGGACAATGGGCGAATTTACGCCCACCCGATATAAGGTTTGTTTAATGGTTAATACATTCGGATCACGGGCTGCCTTTAATACGAAATCTACTACCGGTGAAAAACTGTCGTAGGGATGATAGAGCAAGAGAGGGGAGCGCCGGATTGCCGCAAAAATATCCTCCCCTGGCATAGGTGGAGTTGGAAGGGCCGGACGGAAAGGCCGATCTTTTAAATCGGAACGTTCTATCTTGGTCAATTCCAAAAAATTGGCCATTCCGATTGGCCGGTTGACCGCATAGATCTGATACGGCTCAAGATGAAGATTTTTCATTAAAAGTACCCGCAAGGGCTTGGGCATAGTTTTATCAACTTCCAAGCGGACAGCAAACCCGAAGCGTCTCATCCCCACGCTTTCTTGGATACAAGACAAAAGATCCGAGGCCTCGTCTTCCTCAATCTCAAGGTCTGCATCGCGGGTTATTCGGAAAGGATATGAAGCCTTAATCGGTAAACTTTGAAAAAGCAGGTCCAGATTGGCAGCTACTACTTCTTCGATTAGTACGTAAGTAACGGTTCGAGTATTGATAAGATTTTGACGATTTTGACCGGACATTTTTCCATCCCCGGGGATCCGGATCAAGCGGGGAATCATATCGGGTATTTTTAAACGGGCAAATTTTTCGCCTTGCTCAGGATGGTCGATTATGACCGCCAGATTGAGACTAAGGTTGGAGATATGAGGGAAAGGATGTCCAGGATCAATTGCCAACGGCGTAAGGGTTGGGAAAATTTCTTGAGCGAAATATTTTTGTAACCGTTGGCGTTGCCGGTTGGTAAGTTCGCAATAATTCAGAATTCTAATTCCGGCCGATTTGAGTTTGGGAAGGATATCCCGTTGCCAACAGTTGGCGTGTGCTGTTAGAAGCGGCAATAGTTCATGGCGGATCATCGCCAATTGTTCGCAGGGCTCCATCCCGTCAACGGACACCTTTAATGCGCCGGCTTCTAATTGTTTCTGAAGCCCGGCAACCCGGATCATAAAAAACTCATCTAAATTGTTGGCGAAGATCGCCAGAAACTTGACCCGTTCCAATAGGGGATTCGTTTCGTCTTGTGCTTCCTGGAGTACCCGTTTATTAAACTGCAACCAACTGAATTCGCGATTGAAATATAAACTACTGGGGCTTAAAGCGGCGGTAGTTTCAACAGACCGTTCAGGGGTTGCGGCATTCAATTGAGTTTTAGTTGATACAGCCATTTTACACTCCGGTCCATTTAAACATGAATCC
>DNPP01000427.1:0-560 GCA_003501365.1 Bacillota bacterium | reverse complement strand
ATTTTTAAGTACAGATTAAAGCGAGCGTAAGAAATGAATAAATATATAAAAAGCCTACGGTTTTTCTCTTTAAAATTTAAAATATAATATAATAGTGTGACATTTATTCCCGGTGTAACTTTTTGTTCGAATGAAGTTCATCAATGATTAATCAAATATTAACCAAATAATGTTATTTATAATTTAAACCTCGATCCGGCAAGTAAGTGACCATTTTTCTGCGAGGACGCAAAAAAAATGGGCCGGATCGGGTTTTTTACAGAATCCGGCAAGTTCTTAATTTACGGGATTCTGAAAGTTACTTGCCGGATTCATGTTAAAAGGAAGGGAATGCCATGCTTCCTGAGAGATGGGTTCGGGTCCTTGAAATGGTGGATTACGCTTTTCAACCGATTGTCAATTCCCTTACAGGAATAACATTTGGGGTTGAAGCTTTGATACGAAATGTCGAAAAAGCGGGCTATGTTTCAATTGAAGACTTTTTCGATCAGGCGTATCAAGAGAAAGTCCTGTTTGCTTTGGATCTGGAACTGCGCAAGAAAGCAATGGGTAAGTTTACT
>DNPP01000301.1:3151-6740 GCA_003501365.1 Bacillota bacterium | reverse complement strand
GCCCAGGCCAAACTGGACTTGGCTGCCGGGAAAGATTGATTTGTTGATTGCTTAAAAATCGCGATAAGGCTTCCGCTCCGGTCCGGATAATGCGTTCTCTATCAATTGGGTATTTTCCAAATACGCATACAACAGTCGGCTATGCGGCTTCGGTTGGGACAGTTCCAGCCTCCACCCGAGTGTGCTGCCTCACAACATAGCTATCCCGGCGGTGACTTGACAAAATAATTGCAAAAAGATATACTATAAAAATGGGCAGGTGGTCGTTTTTGCAAGTGCTTAAAGAAGAAATTCGCGACAAAATTCTTCAAATAGCAGCGCAGGAGTTTTTAGAAAAGGGATTCCAGTCTTCTTCAACAAGGGAAATTGCTGCAAGAGTCAATATCAGCAAGGGGAATCTTTATAACTATTTTTCCAGTAAAGAAAACCTATTTAATGCCTTACTAAGTGCTTTTTATCAGGAATTTAACTCCTTTTTAAAGCAATTGTGGGCACATGAAACAGGGGAAAACTTTACTCTGGAAAATGTAGAATGGATGGCCCGGACTGTCGCCGAATTTATTCAAGAGCACCGTCAGGAATTTATTTTGATCATGGATAAAAGTGAAGGCACAAAATATGCGGGATTTAAGAAGGAAACTATCACGATGTTACAAAACCATTTTGAAAAGAATCTTAAAGCTATTTACAAAAGTCGCTCCGGATCGGAGACCTCAATTATGCAAATTATTGCTACCAATTTTTTGGAGGCCTTGCTATCCATATCTAAAAACTGTCTCAATAACGACCAAGTGATCGATAACTTAGAACTATACTTAAAATATCACATTCAAGGCGTGACCCAGTTTTATTAATTTTTTTTGTAATTAAAAACGGGCAACCGCCCATTTTTATAATCATACGAGGAGGAATTTTCATGAAGATTGCGATAGTGGTTTTTAGTCCAAGTGGTAATACACTTAAGGTAGCCGAAATGTTGAAAAAAGAATTGGTCAAACAGGAAAATGAAGTCCAATTGCTGGATATCACAAGGAACCGAGAAATCTTTAAAACAGGAGGCTTCAAAGACTTTTTGGACAAACAACTTGAAGAGCATGATTTGCTATGTATCGGAGGACCAGTTTATGCCCACCATTTACATTACAATGTGCAAGATGTAATTCGATCTCTACCTAGGCCAGGTGGTAAGTGGGGAAAATTAGCTATCCCATTTGTGACCTATGGAACAATTTCTTCCGGTATCGCCCTTCATGAAGCATCAGTTTTACTCAAAAGGTCGGGGCGGAAGACAATTTACGGCATGAAGTTGGAGGCTTTCCATTGTATGTCCAGGCTGCTTTCCATCCAGGTCGGAAAAGGGTTGCCTGATCAAGGAAGTTTGGTTATCATACGGGAATTAGTCAAGCGGATTGGCTTGCTCAATAAAACCCAATGGGGACAGGCATCGGATATTACGCCAACTTTGGATTATCAAAGTTTGATAGGAAAATTAAAAGCCAAGTGCATCTTCAGAGAGCGGTTTTGGCACCGGCATATTTATCCGCAGCTTGAAATAAAGCACGACAGCTGTAAATTGTGCGGTCAATGCATTAAGGCATGCCCTGTCCAGCGGTTAATGATAATTAAGGGGACTGTGGCCATGAGTCAGGGACCGGAATGTATTCACTGTGGAGAGTGTATTCGGGCTTGCCCAGTTCAAGCTATAAAATTTCAGTGCGATCTTCAAAAATGGGAACATCTATTTGCGGAGGCAGCTGAAGGAAAAGGCCCAATGCCAAGTCGCGAGAGGCCAAAATCATCGATCTATCCCTTTGGAGGGCTTTGAGTTTGAATCCGTTTTAAGCCTGTATTTTGTTTTCAGGTGTTTTCGAATATTTAGCCAACCTTTTTGATAGAGGACCCATCAGCTTATGAAGCGCCGGCAGCGCAACTATAGTTAAAGCAATTCCCAACAAACAGGCGGATAGAATGGTATTTACGTTATAGTGTAATAGTTGTTTGGCGCTATATAAGAACCAGACACTGGGCAATAGAAAGATAATCGATGTGATAACCCCCGGCACATAATGTTTGAACGGTATACATACCAACATATGGATAAAAATCATATGTAATGTCACCCCTAAGAAAGCCCCATACCATAGAAAATAATTTTGAAAGATTACCGAAAACAAACTAATCAGCGAAAACAATAGGAATTCAATTTCTACTGCAATGGAAAATGTCGGGGTCTGATAAGTGCTGACATAATTTAAACCAAATGGCGGCCTTTTTGGCCAAGTTGAGTCGATTGCTTTTTGGTAGCGTTTGCCCCATACCTCCACCATAATGATTTCTTCAAAATCATGAAGCATAAAAATGACCGGTAACATCCAGACAATGAAACTCATGGTGTTCATTGGATTTTTCCTCCTTTAAAATGACACAATTGTGTCGATCTTCAATATCTATTATAATAGGGTAAGAGAAAAATTCAATGAGTATGGCGCAAAAGCTACAAATTGAAATATTTGTGACGATAGGGGGAGAGAAGCCGGATGCCCATCCAAAATAAAGGAAATTCGAAATCCAATCAATCCAAACACTTGATGGAAGATACTTTGTTAAAGTTGATGCAGACGGAAAATTATCAAGAAATTACGATACAGGAGATTACCGATAACGCCGGGCTTTCCCGGCGGACTTTTTACCGCAATTATTTTTCGAAAGATGAAGTTTTAAAAGGATGTTTTTATAAAATCTGGTTGGAATATGAATCGCTCATCCGGCAACAAAGCGACTTAACCTTACCTACGATTGCCAAAGTATTTTTTATCGTGATGCAAAAGCATCTCGATTTTCTTGCACTAGTTAACCGTCATCAAATGCTCCCACTTTTTCTTGCAAAGGTTGATGAACTTTTGCCTCCTGTTTTTGATGAGGTGAAGGGTGAAAAAATGTCCTTTTCCAAAGAAACAATTCAGTATGCCCTAACATTTAGCACCGGTGGATTTATGCGCATTCTTATCTTGTGGCTTAACGACCGAACCCGGAAATCACCCGAAGAGATGGCAATTATCGTGAAAGATTTTATTTCAATCTGCAATTATCAAAATTTCAAGGTGTACGAAAATGATCGATGATATCATTTGGTTTATGAGCTTTTATCTAATTATCCAAAAATTTCATTAATACCTCCACCCCAGTCCGGATAATACATTCACTTATTTTTTGTAATAACGGGAGAAACGAACTGCTGTGCTTTGCAGGTTTTAATGCAAGCTATGGGAGCCGCTCCGTTCAAAGAATTAAAAGCCTCAATCATTAATAGCGTTTCAAGAACATTTCTGTAGTGAAGAAGCTTGTATCAAGTACTTATTTCAAATTCGCTGGTCTAGCGGCTGGGTCTGCCTAAAAAATTTAACGCGAAGAAATCTTATTATATCTGCAAACGTCGGGTCTATGAATGTCCCGAATGCCAACATCAATTGTCCGTCACTGCCGGGACCATTTTTCATAAGATCCGTACTCCTTCACATTTGGTTTCTAGCCGTTTTCCTCGTCACTTCAGATTAACGTGGATTTTCGGCACTTGGCTTACGTAAGATGC
>DNPP01000301.1:0-3035 GCA_003501365.1 Bacillota bacterium | reverse complement strand
CAGAAGAACAAAAATATAGATTTTAGTTAGTAAATGTTATAATAATTCCATATATTCAGCATATTTATCAGAAAAAATATTGACTGACAATCGGTTTAGGTGTTATCATTTTATTAGACTGACAGTCGGTCTNNTCGGCACTTGGCTTACGTAAGATGCTCGGTATCCCACAGAAAAAGGCCATTGAGGGAGAGCAAGCGAGAGGTCTAAACCAACAGTTGTCTTGGATTGACTCTAAATTTTTTTTTTACTCATTTAAAAATTTCACGTTAAATTATTTATTTCAACTCATATGAATTAACTTTCCGAAGAACGAAAATATAGAATTTAGTTGGTGAATGTTATAATTGTTGAATGTATTTAGCATATTTATCAAAAAACTTATTGACTGATAATCGGTCTATATGGCATAATTTTATTAGACTGACAGTCAGTCTAATAAAATGAAGGATGAGAGAGAAATGACCCGTGTATTAAAAGAACCGGAGGAACGTAAAGCGGAAATTATGGATACTGCACAAGAGCTCTTTCACATCAAAGGCTACGAAGCAACCACCATCAGCGACATTTTGGAAAAAGCCGGGATTGCCAGAGGAACTTTTTACTATTACTTTAAATCTAAAGATGAAATTATGAATGCGGTGATCGAGCGCGGCATCGCAGAACAGATCCAAACCCTAATGCCTATCGTTGAAAATAACAATTTGAACGCTTTGGAAAAGCTCAAACAGCTTATTGTTGAAAATGACAGAAAGAATGCTGAAAATGCCGATATGCTCGCCTATTTGCATCAACCGGAAAATATCGTGATGCACCAAAAAAGCCTGATACAGGGGGTCCACCAATCTGCGCCTCTGATTGCTCAAATTATCCGGCAGGGGATTGAGGAAGGGCGTTTTCATACCGAATACTCCCTTGAATTGGCCGAGTTTATACTAGTGGGAACCAGTTTCTTGTTCGATTCTTCCATTTTCCATTGGGAACGAGAGGAATATAGCGCCAGAATGAAAGCGTTGGCGGATATTTTAGAGACAACACTGCGAACGGAACAAGGGTGCTTTAAATTTTTACATTTATTGGCGAAGAAAACGTGAAGACTAGCTTGTGAGAATGCTAAAAATCGTTACAGAATAAGGGGGAATAGCATTATGAATTATACCGATTGGTTCAAAGATATTTTACGCGACCCGGAAACCGGAGAAAGATTGGAACCTAAAGGAAATGGTTTTTTTCGCAAAGATGGGGTTGAATATCCTATCCATAATGGTATATTATCGATTGTTTTTCCGCCGGATTTAAGCGGGGAAGATGCCAAGCTGAATAAGCTCTATAAATACTTGGCGCTTTGCTATGATTTTAGTGAAAGAGTGTTCGGACGGATGTTAACCGGAGTCGACATGGTTAAAGGTAGAGAACGGATTGTTTCCCTATTGGGTTTGTGCTCAGGAATAAAACTGCTGGAAGTATCGCCGGGACCGGGAGTATTTCAACAATTGTTAAGGGACGGGGCCGGCCCGGATAGCGCAATCGTTTCACTTGATTTATCTATGCCGATGCTGATGCAATGCCAGAGAAGAAATAAAGACTTAGAAATTCAACTGGTCCACGGCAATGCGCAGTATCTGCCGTTTGCAAGCGAAACCTTTGATATGGTGTTTCATTTCGGTGGCGTGAATCTCTTCAATGAACCGGATAGAGCGATCCGCGAGTTTATACGGGTGACCAAAAAGGGCGGGACTGTCGCCTGGGGCGATGAAGGGTTTTCACCAAATTTGCCCGACGATAGGCGGAAACGAATCCTGGTTAAAATGAATCCAGGTTTTTTGAAGGCAAGGCCGGTTATACCGCAGGGATTGGTCAACGTGAGGGAATACGAAGTATATGACGGTCTGGGGTATCTGGTGGTCGGAGAAAAAGGCCAGTGAGAATTCTGATAATTGGAACGGGAGTTATTGGTTCTACATATGCTTGGCAATTATCCAATGCCGGTTATGACGTTACCGTATTGGTGAAGGAAGAAGCAGTTGACTTTTTCCGAAAGGACGGCATTCAGATTGAGTTCGTTGATAAGCGATATAAAAAGCGCATTACCGGAAAGTTAATTTTTAGGCCGGCACTGATTACGATAAAAGAAATGACTGGCGAATTTGACTTTATATTGATACCGGTCCAACGGCAACAGATCGGGAAAATATTGGTGGATATTGGAGATAAAGTATCCAAGTCCACCATTGTGATATTCCAAAATAATTGGAAGTGTTCCGAAGAGATTGACGAACTTTTATCCAACAAACAGTATGTGTATGCTTTTCCTCATATGGTTGGCGGAAGCAGAGACGGCAAAACAGTGAAGACAATTATTTTTAATGAGGGAAATACCCGAATCGGCGAAAAGAATAATGCATGCATTTATTCTGAAAGAATCAATAAATTATTTGAAATACTGGAAAGGTCGGGCATGCGTCCCAAAATAACGGAAAATATTGAACACTGGTTAATCACCCATTATATTCAACAGTCTTCCGGGATCGGCATTTTTTTAAAATATGGTTCGCCACTAAACGTCGTAAAATCATATAAAAGACTTGGCGAACTCATTGAGGTTGGCCGCGAGGGATTGCAAGTCTGCGAAAAAAGAGGCATCAATGCTAGAAAAATAAGCCCGATTAAATTTCTTTATTATCCCAAATGGTTGATAGTGTTGGTTTTAAAAATGATGTTTAAAGATGAAGATGAAAAGTCTATGCTGGGAGGGCATATGAAAAACGGTTTGGAGGAAATGATTGTGGGATATGAAGAGGTGCTGAGTGAAGGTAAACAAAGGGGACTAGCGATGAAAAAATGGGAGTCGTATCATGAATTTGTTAAAGAAGCCAAGAAACATATTGGTTATCAACAGTAACATAAACTTCAAAACTAGATGGTTATTGACATATTGAAAGGATGAATTTGTATGAATGGCGACAGTAAAGTTTTAATCTATGGGGCGGGAGCCATCGGCAGTATCTTCGCCGGAATGATAGCCAAGAGCGGTT
>DNPP01000352.1 GCA_003501365.1 Bacillota bacterium | reverse complement strand
TTCATATTTCCGTGTTTCACGATCCAAAATTCCTTTTAGCAGGGCAATATAGTCTAACATTTCCCAAGCGGTTAACTTAGGATAAATGCCAAAGATTTGCGGTAAATAACCGATATTTTGGCGTAAATCTGGTGGTTTAGCCGCTTGACCGTCTATTAATACCATACCGGCATCGGGCTGGATAAGTCCGTCCAAAACTTGTAATAAAATAGACTTCCCTGATCCGTTGCGCCCCAATATCATATTGATTCCGCATGGAAAGCTACAGGTAATTTGTTTCAGCAGAGGTGCGGCTTCCGTTCCAGCGCACAAACGCCTTCTCATCCTTCCTGTCGTACCTTTCCACAAGTTACCCTGTTTCGCAGATGAACTAATCGTGAGCTCTGTTATTTCAATTAGCATCTTAGTTCCCTCCGCTGCTTTTAACATGATGTAACCAAAAGATATAAGCATCTTCCAATCCAGGGACTATAGCCTTAGCGCCTGGAATATCCGGCTTGTACTTGCCGATTATTTTACACCAGCAGCGGTTGCCTTCGAAAATGACGGTACTGGCCAAATACCTGTGCTGTACTTTGAACCATTCTTCTTTCGTGGTTTCTACAGACCAGACTCGTCCTTGAACCTCGTCCAAAAAGGTAGATAGCGCTCCCGCAAACTGTAACTGTCCATTGACAAGTAGCAACAATCGGGACATTGCCCACTCTTCTTCCATAATATGACTGCTGATAAGGACTAATTTTTCCTGGGATAACCGGACTAAAATCCGCCCGACATTATCGATTTCCTCCGGATCTAACCCGCAAAACGGTTCATCCAAAACTAAAATAGCCGGGTCATTGATCAGCGCCTGCGCCAAACCTAGGCGTTGCCGCTGACCGACTGACCAAGTGGAGATTTTTCTCGTACACTGCTGCTGTATTCCTAAAAGCTCAATCACACAATCGGTCCGTTGCTGACCCCACCGATAAACCATACCCTTTAAGCCGGCTATATAGCGTAAAAATTCTTTGCCGGTCATATATTCATAGAAACCCAAAGTCTGTGGTAAATAGCCAAGGTCAAGCTTATATCCTGGTAAATCCGCATATACATCCCGCCCATCATATGAAACCTCTCCGGTGTCGGGCCTAATAATCGTAGCAATAATCCGCAATAAAGTAGATTTTCCGGAACCGTTAGGTCCGAATAGCATATGAAGCCCCTTACCTAGACAAAATGATATTTTATCTAATGCAAAATCTGCTTCACGGAACCGTTTGCTTACTTCAATTAGGCGTAACATAAACTGACCTCCATTGTCGGTTACTCAATCATTTTGTTGTTCGTCACTCAATACTGAATTGGACTTCCAGTGCCGGTATACATAGAACAGTAATACTATCCCGACTCCCATAGTAATAAAATCCCCAAAAGCCGCCAGTTGTTTAGGTAATATCATTGCGGTCATCGAGCCTCTCTCACTTACTGCCAATTGTAAGATCCATACAGTCGCAGCTACGAGACATCCTCCCATAATTCCAAACCGTAACGACACCGTCAGGGCAATACCCAACACCAACAGTAAAGGAGCAAACCAGCTTATAGCAACTTGCCACAACATTTGATCTTGCCAGTAACTAACAAATGGGGTAGCCGCCAAACATAGTAAAGTATCATAACTAAGCACCACCAACAATCTAGCGACGGCAAGCTGAGCCGGTGAATAGGGACAGGCAGCTTCCAGTTCAGTAGTTCCGCTTAATCTAGCTCTAAACTCGTAAAAAACAGTTAAAATACCCAAAAGCGGTGAGGCATTAGCCAAAAACTTCAACATATTGCCATGTACCGCTTTAGTGATTGCCAGTCCGGCCATGAAAACCAACACCGATACCAAAACGAACCACCTGCTGATAAGCATCGCCTGTGGCTGAACCAGTCGTAGTATTGAAAGTAATTTACGACGCTCGGTTGCGTTCACTTCCAAGGAAGTAGGCATTGTTTTGACATCCTCCGGCGCAGTTGAAGCCCCTTCCTGCAAAATAGGTTTAAGAAAAGCGATCAACTCATCCGTGGAGTGAGCGGGAGGAGCAGGTACAGTATACCGTTCAAGTTTTCCCATCGTTTGAACCAGCGCTTCCCGTTCCGACTCTTCCCCTAACTCGGCAAGAATCCGGTATTTCTTATCGTTTGGCTGGTTTGACATTGGAAATCTCCTCCTTTACAAGCATTGTCTTCATCTTATGTAAGGCGGTTGAAAGCCTTGATTTTACCGTCCCTATCGGTATTTGAAGAGTTTGAGCAATTTCTTCAAGTTTAAGATCCTGGTAATAACGAAGAATCAATACTTCCCGGTAAATTTCCTCTAGACATTTGAGCGCTTCCACAACAATTGCCCGTTCGGAGTTTTCCAAAAATGCCGTTTCCGGAGTATCCTCAGTTACCGCAATGCTGTCCGTTATCTCCAAACCCGGTACATCTCTTTGTACATAAGCCTTTTTCAAATAGTCTTTGTAAGTATTGGAAGCGATGGTATAAATCCAAGGCCGGAAAGGTAAATCCGGCTTATACTGATGAATGCTCTTGCAGACTTTGAGGAATACTTCCTGGGTAATGTCGGCCGCAATGTGGTATTCGCTGCCCATTCTCACAATATAGGCGTAAATCGGTTCATGGTACCGATGGACAATGGCTTCAAACGCCATTTTGTCACCATGCTGAAGTTGTGCCGCAAATTCTTCGTCTAAAAACAAATACATCACCCATTCTCATTGTACTACGATTCAAATAAGCATAAAGTTCACGGCCACAAACATAAAATCTCATACTTATCCAAATTAGATAATTTATAGAGCAATTTTCGCCATTCATCAAATATTTCCTAGTGGAACATAAAGTCTGTCTGATTCTTGATTTGTTTTTGGGAGCTTAAAAATTTTTTAGCCACTAAATGCCGAAATTGAAGGATTAAGGAGCATCATACGAAGACCCATTTTTCTATCTCTCTGTTTCCTGCCATTCCTTCAAAAAAGCAACCAGTTGATTAAAGTTGGGGCTGAAGCCGTTTTGAACATAAAATCCGGAGACGGCATTGGCGATGATTAATGAAGAATGCAGATCCAGGCCTAACAATTGAGCTAAACCGAATCCAGCGTTGAAGTTATCACCGCCACCGGTTGAAATTTTGGGGAATTCAATCAGCCTCGTCTTGACGTGGTAACACCCTTGACGTTCCCACGCCCAGGCGCCCTCCCGGGGATGGATTACTAAAATATCGATCCCGAGTTTTTTATAAATTCGTTCACCGATGGTTTGAATCGGAATTTGATGGGTCTCATAAAACAAAACCTTATCAATCATCCGGGCTTCATTTTCATTCATTCCTAAAATCGTTCGAAAATGACTCCCAAATTGCGGCATAAGCTGCAAGACCTCTTGAATGTCGGCGGCATTTCGTTTCGAACAATCCGCCAAATCAAAATAGACGATTTTTTTCTGCTCCGGTACTATTTGCGGAACCACTTCCCGTAAAAATCCCTTCCAAATATCTGTAGTATTTTCTATCTCACTCCAATTGACAATCCCGATCAGATCACAAATGTTCAATGAGTGGATTAATCGGTCTAAACCCACTTTCATTTTAATATTCGCCCAGTTAAGTTGATCAAGGGATTCGATTTGAATCAACATAACCTTGCCATCATTAAACTCCAGTGCCGAGGTTAGCCCCGGATTGCAGAAGCTGTGTAAAGTACAGTTATTTAAGGCCATTGGTTGAAATAGAGGATGAATCTCGGGGTAACCCAAAGCTCCGACGCAGGTCACGGTTACTCCCAAATTCCCTAATGCATTGGCGAAAATCGGCATATTGCCACCCATCTTGCAAAGATGCTCTTTCAATTCAACCGAACAACTCTGGCCTTTTTTAGAAATTAAAAATGAGCCGAATTCCTCAATTGTTTCAAAATAGTTGACTGTTTTATCCGGGCTTTTTTGCCTGACTACCCGGATGATCGAATCCACAAAGCCATCAAATCCAATGCAGGCATGTTTCTTGGATAAAAGTCTCTGATTGGATTTGATTTGTTCAAGGACTTCGCCGATTTCCGCTTTCAAATGAATATACACTCCCTGCTTCAATTGATGGTATCAATGATTTATCCATTATAATGTTATGGTCACTTTATTCAATCCACGGGGGCAATCCGGATTGAAGCCCTTCAACAATGCAAGCTCACAGGCAAAAACTTGAGCAATGATAACATTATAAAAGGGAGAAATAGCGTCATTTGAAGTTTGAGGAATCCTGAAAGCACAATCTCCCAGTTTTAAGGCATCATCAACATTCGAAACCACAATCAATTCCGCCAAATTTTCTTTAAGGCGTTTTATTATCTGCATTACATCACAAAAAGTTGGCCCATTAGGAGCATATATAATAACCGGCATATCTTTTTCAACCATTGCCAAAGGGCCATGATAAAAATCGGAAGTCGCAAATGCTTTCGCCCTTACATAAGAGGTTTCCTGAAGCTTCAAAGCCGATTCCAACGCGATGGCATAATTAATACCCCTGGCAAGAACGAAACATTCTTGGATAAAACGATACCGTTCTACTTTTGTTTTAATAATCCCGGGGTCCAAACCTTGAAAAAAAGTTTGCGAGAGTTGATTAAGCTCATTGATAAGGCTGATATTTTTATTCCATTCTGCGACCAACCGAGCAATTAAAAACATTTCCGCAGTAAAAGTTTTTGTAGCGGCAACGCTTTTTTCCAATCCGGCGTTACAGTAAAGATGAAACATTCCCTCTATTGCTAAGGGCGAATTAGGATCATTAGTGATACTGATGGTAAGCGCTCCGCATTCACGAGCGCTTTTGAGGGCTTCCAACACATCAGCGGCCTTGCCCGATTGGGAAATCCCGATCATCATACTACCCGTCAACTTTAACTTTTTTTGATAAATCGTATAGATAGAGGGGGCCGCTAACGAAACCGGTATCCCCAATTCGTGTTCCATCACATATTTGCCGAAAACACCGGCATGATCCGAAGTTCCCCGTGCGGCAACAATGATGGATTGAATATTACGACGGGTAGCTTCAGCCACAATTTCTTTAATTACTTTCTCGTTCACAATCTGGCATTTTTCTAAAACTGCAGGTTGTTCTAAGATTTCATCCCACATTTGTGTCATTGTTACTCACCAATCTTAATATATTTTGCCTAAGTATTGCAATAATCCGGCATTCTTAACACCTTGCTCAGTCCCAAGGCTGGTTGGTCAAAAATCAGCCTCTGGAAATAGTCATCCTTTAATCGCGCCCTCGGTAATCCCTTCAATAAATGTACGCTGAAATAAAAGATAAACAACGATTACCGGTAATGCGACAATTACCGAACCTGCCGCCTGTAAAGTGACATTTACTCTATGTGCTGTTTGAAACAGATATAAACCAAGCGGCAAAGTACGCAATTCATCCTTAAAAGTTAAAACCAACGGTATTGTAAAGTCATTCCAGGTTCCCAGGAAAAATAGCACTACCAAAGAAGAAAGCGCTGGCTTGACGAGCGGAAAAATGACATGTCCGACCAATGAAAGTTTATTGCAACCATCGATTCGAGCGCTATCCACCAAATCACCCGGGATTGCCAACAAACTGGGACGTAAAAACAATGCCGCAAAAGCCACACTCAGGGCAGCTTGAGGTAAAATCAAAGCCCAATACGTATTAATCAACCCCAATTTATGCAGATTAAAATATGAGGGAATAATAATCGCTTCCTCCGGCAAGATTAACCCCATCGTAAAAAGGATCAGCCACAAAGGATTAAATGGTACTTTCAAGATAACCATACTATAAGCTACCAACAACCCCAAGATGATACCCAGCGAAGTAACTACGACTGCAACCAAGAGGGAATTAAAAAAATAGATGCCGAATCTACCGGTCACCCAGGCTTCGATATAATTGCCCCACTCCCAGGTATGGGGGGGCGTAAAGGCATTGGTTACCACGGAGTCGATGGATCCTTTCAGCGATGCAAAAATAAGTGAAACAAACGGCGTGATTGTGGTGATAAGCAATAACACCATAAAAATATAAGCAAGAATCTTCCACCATTGCTTCGTTTGAATCCTTCTAGAGCGAGGCTCTGCCATGGAAATAGTATTATACTGATCCATATTTGAACAACTCCTTTTCATTCATTATTTTCGGAACTAGCTTTCCTCTCGGCGGATCCACATCACCAACAGGGAAACTATCAAGGTTATCAAGGTAATAACCACTGTTAGCGATGCTCCATAACCCAGGTCCCCTTGACTAAAAGCAGTCTGAATGGCATATTGATCCATCACCAGTGTGGAATTACCGGGCCCGCCCCGGGTAGTCGCCATTACCAAACCGAAAACGCGTAAACCGTTAATTATGTTAAAAATAATGGCTATCGTAATATCGTTTTTTAAGGATGGTATGGTAATATTGATGAATTGATGCCAGACATTGGCTCCATCTACTTTGGCTGCTTCATAGAGGGATTCATCCGTCCTCTGCAACCCTGCTAGAAAGATTAGCATCATATACCCGAAAGTCATCCAAACGCCGATAGCTCCTACGGCATGAATGGCGGTAGCCTCGTCCCCGTACCAGACTTTGCGTAAGAAACCTAAACCGATAAATTTTAGGACGGTATCCAACAAACCGTTGTTAGGCGAATAAACCCATTGAAAGGTGATGCCGATGGCAACAGCAGTAACAATATAAGGTAAGAAAAAGACACATCGCAATAATGTAGTGCCCTTCAACCTGGCGCGCGCCAATATTATCGCGACAATTAAGCCCAAAAGGACTGGAATTGTGGCATAAAGAACCATAAAATATAGAGCATGAAAAAGCGCCGACTGAAAAAGCTGGTCGCTAATCATGGATTGATAATTTTGCAGACCGACAAATACGCCCTTCGTTAAACTATCCATCCGGTAAAAACTAAAAATCATATTTTGGAAAGCGGGAATTAAAAAAAAGAGTAGATAAAGCATTAACCCTGGTAACAAATAGAGCGAATTCCCCCATAAATTACGCCAATTTCTTTCCTGATTCATCGTCGCCCTCCCTAATTTCAATTCCGTAGTTTATTTCAAAGAAGCGGAGTTGACTGGAATGTCAACTCCGCAGTTGGATTTTTAAATCCTTTATTGCTTGGCTTTGGCGTGAGCTTTGGCAAAGTCGTCATTCACCATCTTGACAAACTCTTCCGGTGTGATCTTCTGTCCTGTCAATCTTTGAAGGCCGGCATTAAGCGTATTGAACATTGTTGGAGTGGCCCAATCAAAGTAGTATCCAATTGAATTTTTTGCATAAGTCGAAGCTGCGAGTTGGCATAGCTCTTTATAGGCGGGATCTGCCATACTTAAATCTCCTTTTGCAATCGGCAGTTCATTATTTTGCGCGTGATACTTCGTATCATTCACTAAATAATTGAGAAAATCGGCGGCCAAGTCCGGATTCTTACATTTTCGGGCGATGGTGATACTGGGTCCAGGAGCACCGAACGTAATACCGTATTTGGTAGGCAATAGGAACATACCGAGTGAGATTTTGGTCGCTTTACTATCTTTGAAGATGTCGGTAGTACCCCAACTTCCCTCTTTATACATCGCAGCCTGGCCGGCACAGAACATTTTCTGGGCGTCATTGGAACTGATGCCTAAAAAGCCATCCATAAAGTAACCTTTTTTGCACCATTCCTGAAATTTGGCAGCTGCCGCAAGTTCGACTTTACCATAACTAGCCTTATTATTCAAATCAAAGGTCAGATCCGCAAAACGTTTTTGAGGCGCATAATTACCCAATAATATTTCAAACCAATGAATGCCTCTGCCACATTGATCGCTATCTCCATAAGCCATCGGAGTAATCCCTTTGCTTTTTAGGAGAGCCATATCGGCTTCAAATTCTTCAAAAGTTTTTGGGGTTTCTTTGATGCCGGCCTTGGCAAACAGATCTTTGTTGTAAAAAATCAAGCCGAATTCGGCACTTTCCGATACACCGAAAATCGGACCCGAAGCTTGCTTCATGGTGTCTTTGTTAAAACGGTTCGGCATAATTAAAGCATCACCGAATAGTTTATTCCATCCATATTTATGGTAATACTTATCAAGCGGGATGATCGAACCGTCCTTGACCAATAACCCCATATCCTGGGCTCCCTGGTTGCTTTGAGTTATATCCGGCCCTTCATTATTGGTCAGCGTCAGCCGTAAGGTTGTTTTTAAATCATCAAAAGTCTTGACTTCATAAGTGATATTTACGTTGGGATGTTGTTCATTATAAGTTTTAACCGCCGCTTTAAGAGTTTCCGCGGTATCCGGCATCCACCACACCAGCAATTTTGTTGAAGCCGCGCCGAAAGTCGGAGTAACCAGAACCAGACAAGCTAAGATTATCCATAAAAACCTTTTCATGATAAACCCCCCCTTAATTAATTCTTGACAATCATTAGAATTTACGTTTCCTTTTCGCCTTGGCAAATCACCCCTTTATCATGACTTATTTTCTCGCGCATCGTCACTATGATTTTTATAACTTTACGTTTTCAAAAAACTGTGGTAAATACTTCTGATGCGCTTTTAAATAATCAGCAAGCAATTGTTTGGCGATCCGCGGGTCATCCACCATAGGATCAAGCGCCAATGCTTGAAGCATAGTGTCCCGATCTCCCTTTACAGCCGCCTCAACCACAAGTTCCGCCAGGGTAATCTGCCGACGGCAAAGTTCTGCGACGGGTTCAGGCAATCGTCCCACTCCGATTCCTTGGACTCCATTGGAGTTAACAATTGCCGGTACTTCTATAATAGCGTTGTGCGGCAAGTTTTCTATGTATCCACGGTTGGGAAGATTGACCGCAGGCTCATAAGTATAAGCATTATTAATAACCCCTGATATGATAAGTTCAGCACGTTCGGTGTGGACATTCTTCAAATCAGCGATGGAGTTTTCCCCTTGCGCCATGGCTTCGATCTTGTCCCACATTTGAAAGCGGTCTTTCTCAGCCTGACGGAGCGGGTACATTTGGATGTCATATTGATCCCAAGTATTGCGGTTCATATTATGAGTATAGGGAAGGTATTCCACCATATGACAGTCGCCCGGAACCGGACAGGTTTTAAAAATGTCAAAAACTTCCCGCGTCAGCGGTTCAAAATCTGCAAATCCTTTTAGATATCGTTCCTTGAATAAAGGATACAAGTCGGTTCCTATTTTGCGATCACGGATCGCCAGCATCCAGGTAAAATGGTTGATTCCGGCAGCTAAAATATCAATTTTCTCCAGGGCCGCTTCAATGATTTTGTGATGTTGGCCCATATTTTCTTCATTCCATCTGAATTTATAATCATCCGGAACATGCAAATCCAGTTCTTTAGCCAGCACTTTAGCGACAATGGTATAACCAAACTCGATTTGATGGCAGATTCCGATCATTTTGAGTTTGGTAAACCTTGCTGCGGCTATACAAATTCTTGGTACCGGATTGGTAAAATTCAATACCAGTGCATCCGGGCAAATGGCTTCGATATCCCGCAAGATTGGCATAACCAGCGCAATATTTCTGGCAGCATGCAGAGCGCCTCCGGGGCCTCCATTTTCAGCATAATGCATGATCCCGTATTTTTGGGCGATTTTGTAATCCGCATCCCAACATTTTTCCCGGTCAATCGCCACGGAAATAATCACAAAATCGGCATCCGTAAGTAATTCTTTCCGGCTGGTGCTGCTGGTAATGGTAAATTCCGAACCCCATTCCCTATTGAGCCTTTCAGCAAGCTTAGTAATGAGATTCAGACCTTCTTCATTAATGTCAACTAGAGCCAATTCGCTTCCCTTTAAAGCCGAGGTCCGAAGTATTGCCCCCAGGTTTGTTAAACCGAACGAAGCACTTCCTGCCCCAATTACCACAATTTTTGTCTTTTTCATCCTTGGATGTCTCCTCTCGCTTTCGTATAATTTATTAAACATTCTACGAAAGACTTGATCGAGTTTTAATAATATTATTATAGGCGGTCTTAAAGTAGGGATCTTCAACTTTATTTGGATTAACTGATATTTTCTTTAGGGAACTCCAGGATTTTATTTAATAACTCGCAAATTGCAACTAAATATTTTCTGACCTTTGTTTATAAAAAAGGCAATTACAATTTATGCTATAATGATGTCAACAAATAGGAGGTTGAGCCTGGGGTTAGGAGGATGGCAATGAATTATGAAGTAATCCTTATGGACGGCATGAATTTGTTGAGTTTGGAAACCTATTTTCTAAATACCGAACGCGAATGTATCAATGAATTTATCGTGCATCATGAATTGGAGATTTCACTGGTCAAATCGGGGCAAGGCGAATATTTGATCGATGGCAAAACATATGAGATGCGAGAAGGAGATATTTTCGTCTTAAATAATATTGAATTTCACCAAATTGTCAATATCAACCCCCGTTTTGAATTTGTAAATGAAGTGATCATGTTTGATCCCAGATTTGTCTGGGCACTGGAGAGTAATTTATTTGACGCCCGATTCCTCTCGATTTTTTTTGAAAGAAAGCCTACTTTTAAAAACCGAGTTGAACGAGATTGCCCGGTTGCCCTAGAAATCCGGAATTTATTCGTGGAAATGAGCGAGGAATTCCGAGAAAAACTCCCTGAATATCAATTGTTGCTTAAAGTAAAGCTTCTGAATATCCTGGCTTTGTTAACCCGTCATTACGGTTTGACCAAGATTGGCAAAGAAGAATACTCTCATCGAAAACAGGATTTAGCATTGCTTAATAAGGTAACTCACTTTATTGATCTACATATCGCCGAACCAATCCGCTTGGAAGATATGGCGGCCATTGTCTATATGAATCCCAGTTATTTTTCAACCTTCTTCAAAAAAAGTTTAGGCATCAATCCATCGGATTATCTTGCCAGAAAAAGGATACGCCGGGCCATAGAATTTTTACAAAATAGCGATAAAACAATTTTGGAAATATCAACTTTATGTGGTTTTAACAATACAGCCAATTTCAATAAAACTTTTAAAAAGATGATTGGCAAAGTGCCTTCCGAAGTAAGAAAATTAAGTTACAAAGAGGTGCAAATACCAGCTCGGTAAAAATATTCACAGTTTAATGGCCATAACAGGGCTTCACAATAAACCAATAAAAAGGCTTTTTGAAAAATATAACCCGGTTCACAAAAGCACCGAGTTCAGTCCAAACATGATAGTCTGTTAGAATCACGATTCCATTTTTCAGAATGGATATTCATTTCCTAACGATAATTTTTCTCGATTGATAGCATAAATAATCTTTCCAATAAAAAATCCTAACACCGCTCCCAGCAAAACATCACTGGGCCAGTGTACGTTATCATATACCCTGCCAAACGCCACGATGAAACCGGGAATCAAGATTAATCCTTTCAAATACTTATTTTTAACAAATAAAAACAAGGGCGCCAGCAAAGCAAAGACCGTAATCGTATGCCCCGACGGCAAACTCATATACTGATAGTTAAATATACTCCCTTTGAAAAGGGTTTCCGAAAAAGCAAATACATGATAGGGATTTAAAGCGACAAAAGGTCGCTCCCGGGTAAATATTATTTTTAATATATTTCCCAGTACTCCGGCTAGCACAGACGAGATCAACGAAATTGAAAATAATTTTGCGATTTTATATTTTTCATTAAAATGAGAAACGGTTACAACTACCAGACAGATAGAAAAATGTACTTCACCATTGCCGAATTTATCAGCAAATTTACTTACATCTTTTAAAAAAGGCATTTTTAGGGAAGTAATCAATCCATTTAGCGGCCGGTCGATAAGCAACATGGTAATGACTACGGTTAGGAGCATAGAAATGATTGTTATTGAATTTTCTTTTATTTCCTTGAACATTTCGTGAAAGAGATGTCTGAAATAGCCTCGCCGTATTAAAGCGATTATTATAAAAATGAATAAGATATAAATATAAATCGAGGGTTGATACATTTTTGCTCCTCTTATTCATATGTTTATAATATTAGTATACTGATTGACTCTGAAAATCAGCTGAAAAAGAGCGAGGATTAACAAATTTGAAGCTGTAGGTTTCGGGGGGAAGGGGAACTTGCAAATAAATAATACTAAGTTGCTTTCAATTTAATAATAATTTAGGAAGCAACTTAGAATTAGTATTACAACCCGATTTCGAGTGGCAGCGGGTTGTTTGTATAAAATACAGCCATTGTAAGCGGGTCATAAAAAACTTCTAGACCAGGTTTAATTCTTAATCAATCTTACTCTCCCATCCCTCCAATATTTCGATTAAATAAGGCGGTATCTTCGCCGGTTTGCTACCCTTGGCTATATTCACGCATAGCATCGAAATATCCGCCTCGGCTACCACAACCTCTTGATCATTAACCTTCTTGGTCACTTCGTAACCTAATAGCAATCGAATCTTAGCAACTTCTTTGATGCGCACCTTGATTGTTACCAAATCCTCAAAAACCGCCGGAGCTTTGTAAGTCAGATTCACATTAATCGGAATGAAACTGATACCGTCTTCACTGATCATCCGGGTCAATGGTTTATAGATTTTAGCTATCAGTTCGACCCGGGCCATTTCCAGCCATTCCAGATGCCTGGCATAGTATGCGATTCCGGTTACATCGGTATCCGCCAAATAGATTTTCTTCTGAATTTCAAAAAACTTGAGGGCCATCCGTACTCTCCTATTCTACAAATATTATTTCATTGAAACCGATTATCCTCTATTTCTTAAGGAATTATAATTCCTTAAGAAATACTGCTTCGTCGGAGTCGATCCTATCCCGCAATTCTCTGATTTCTTGCCAAGAATGCAATCGTGGCTTGCGAAACTTCTCCCGAATGAGAACTGCTTGATGTTTATGGGCGGAACGTTTGTATAACCATTCAAAACCCGATAAATAAACTGAATGATGAGAAGAGTCAACTTCCGTCAAATTATGCGGTTTGCGCTCCTCGACAATGAAAGGCTCCATCGCTAGCCAGACAAACCTCACACAATGCTGCATCGGACCCAGGATATAGTCCACATCGATAAGTCCGGCGGCTCCTAACCATCCAACCCGTTCAAAGAAATAACACAATTTACGAATTCGTCCTTGATCATCGGCTACGGTAAGTTCAATTTCTTTAATGCATTTACCCAGTAACCGTTTGCGATAATTAGGGACAAATTCCCGGTAAAAATAGCGGCGCAGGTCCCGGAGTTCATCCCCCCACCATTCCTTGTAAACTTGCTGAGTCGCTTCACGGATCGAATTCTTCACCGCATCCCGGCGTATCATCCAATAGATGACAACCATAAATACCACACTAAATAAACTAATGACGCTCCCAATCAGATTGAAAAGATGGATTTGACTAATCATGAATCAAACGCCCCCCAATAAACCCCTTGAAGGTTTCTCTCTATAAACATTTAATTATTCGGCTTAAATCTAAAAAAATCAATACTATTTGTTATAAAACCGCTCCAACAAATTAAAACCCGCTTTTTATCAGCGGGTTTTAATAATACAAATCATCGATTGGGTTTAACCGCATGCGCACCAAATGTGGGCCTTTAACAAAAAAGCTGTCGAAGCGCGGAGGATAAAGCTGTACTATTGACTAGCTGCGATTCTCTTGGGAAATTTGGCATAATGTTCAATGATCTCCCGGCGCCGAATGATACCGATAAAAATACCGCCGTCATCCGTCACTGGAATAAAGTTCTGAGTAATAGCCAGTGTTAGTAAATCTTCCATCTCGGCATTGATCCGCACCGCAGTATTGATGAAACGCCGCGGTACTTCCTCAAGGGGAATCCTTTCAGTGCCGGCAAAAGTGAGCCCGGGAGTATTTTTTAATTTCCATAACAAATCTCCTTCGGTAATCGTTCCGGCATATTCTCCCTTTTCATTGAGCAACGGGACTGCGGTATAACGGTGATATTCCATCTTTTCCAATGCTTGCCGCATTGTACAATTTAACGGCAAACAAACCACTTCCTTCTTGGGAATCAGGAAAAAAGCAATATTCATTAAGTTATCTCCTCCAGTATCTTTTAACGCAGATCATGATCGAAAGTTGCACATGACGGAGTAATATTCTATGTCCCTGAACGCCAAGATTCTACCGTAGCCTTCGGATATGTTCTCCTTCTCCATAATAAACTGTCGGCTTGTTTTATTTATGTTAAAGGTTTAATCCGGTGCTGGAATTTGGAGCGATTACTTCTTGTATTTGGCGATGAATCATTCCATTCGATGCCAGAAAACCTATATCATGATGGGTAAGCACGCCACCATTGAGATTGGTGATCCGGCCCCCGGCTTCGGTTACAATACAAGCGCCGGCTGCATAGTCCCACGGGTGATCATCAAATTCAATGATAGCATCGAATGCTCCTTCGGCTAAATAAGTTAATTGGCGGGCTGATGAACCCAACATCCGAACGCCAAAAGCTTTTGTCGCCAAATTACCCAATGTTTGCAGTTTTAGAGTTGGATCCTTGTTAATATTGGAATCAAAAGCGACACTGCAATCTGCTAAATCCCGCTTGCCGGAGACATTGATTTTTTTGCCGTTTTTATAGGCGCCACCGCCCCGTTCAGCCGTATAGAGCTCTCCGGATACCGGCAAATAAATGACTCCGGTTATAAAATCATCGTGATGGACAACTCCGATGGAAACGCCAAACAGGCTCAGATTGCGGATAAAATTATGGGTGCCGTCCAGCGGGTCAATAATCCAGATATACTCTTTATTGGCGTCATCCCGGTCCCCTTCCCCTTTTCCTTTTCCTTTTCCGCCTCCTTCTTCACCGATGATCCCATGATCCGGAAAATGACGTTTGATTTGTTCAACGATCATTCGCTCCGCTGCCTGATCGAGATTGGTCACCAAACTATGATCCGCCTTGGTTTCGATACTAAAGTTGTTTTTACCGAAGTTTGCTTTTAAAAACTCCCCCGCTTCCTCAGCCGCTGCGGTGCAAACTGTCATAATCTCACTCATGGCTCCTCCTTAATGATCCAAAATATGAAATACACGGCAAGCTTTCAAGTTTTCCTATTAAAAAAATATCAACCCTGTTTCAATAGGTTACTTCTCCCTAACATGGTTCCGTTCTAACAATCCTCCCAAAGGCTCGGTAACCATATAATAACTATTGGAGTAGTCCCACAATGTAAAGCCCGGTGAGGCGGTTGCCAGGTTGCCTTGAATTTGTTTGATGAGGTATTGAGTATAGACAGGTTGAGTCATCCGTCGCTCTTTTCCCAGCCGAAAGGCTTGTACATAAGGGCGTACAATGCTTCTTCCTTGCACAATTGCGAGAGCCCGGCTGGTTCCGTCGTCATAAATTTTATAGGCGCGCTCCAGATAATCCATGCCCGGTAAAAAGCCACTGGGAAAATGGGATGGGTAATACATTGGACAGATCACATCCACGTAATCGGCAATTACGTCTAAGTTTTGACCATTGACACTCAGTGAACGACACCAGCAGCTGAAACCATATAAATCGGTGCTAACCGGGATGGTGATCCGTTCCCGGGCGAAGACCAAAAAAGATTCCAACGCATCGATCTTCTCCGCTCCAGCCGGACGATAACGAAAGGAAATTTTTGAGATATCCCCATCGGTTGGAAACCGAATATAATCAAACTGGATTTCATCAACCCCCAAAGATTGTAATTCCTCGGCTATTGCCCGGTTATATTCCCAGACATCCTGAGCAAAAGGATCCACCCAGTATTCCTTAGTACTCCAAGGTTTGTTCCTGGTTTGATCCCAGACGGCATATTTATAATTTTGATAGCGATACAATTGCGGGTCCTGAAATGTAACTATCCTGCCAATCACATATATCCCATTCTCTTTGGCTTTATTCAATAATTCTTTGATATGAATGGGATTACGGCGTACCGCGCCCATCCGCCGCGGCAACGCCAACTTGGTATCGTAGGTAATTATACCGAAATCATCCTTAAAATCGATAACCATGGCATTCAAGCCATTCTTCTTTATCATCTGAATCATTTGAGCCAGGCTTTTTCCACTGGCCTTATCGGAACGCAGATAGATACCATATCTTTGTGCCGCAGTATCAAGCCGGACTGCCTTGAGCGGATCCTCCATATGATTCGGGTTGGACAAATCCTTATGATAGAGTTGATTGGTGATATCTGCAACTAGTTTAGGATCTACCTGTTCTTCCGGCTTCGGGTTTTGAGTATCATGACTCTGGTTCTCAATACTGTTTGAATTGGGAATTACTGTGTCCTGCAATTTTTCTACTGTTTGACTTGTTATATAGTCTGGCAGGGTAATCTTCTCCGCCTGCTTACGGTCTTTAGCCAGCCGATAAATGCCTGCTTCGAAACCGCACCTAAAGATAATACGCTCGGGATCACTTCGCTGATAAGCCAGTGCAGCTATTTCTTGCCAATAATCTGCTCCCTGGCAAAGAAAACGGAGCTCCCGCGAGATATTTGTCCAAGTTCTACCGCGATCCGTAGTCTCGAAAATCCCGGCGAACGATGTACCCAGTAAAATAGTATTTTGATTTGAAGGGGATAAGGCCACCGCCGTTAAATATGCTCCCTCCGGTATCGGTCTTTTTCTGGAAATTGAAGTCCAGGTCTTGCCATAATCCTCCGATAGATATAGGCCATTCGCTGAAATCACAGCGACCCTGGCAGGATTAGCCGGATCAACACCTAACTCAGTCAAGTTGCGAACCTTTTCCTCTTTAAAGGGGTAGATGCGTTTTTTAGGAAGTCCCTCATTTCTCGGTTCCCATGTGACACCGGCATCAACGGAAAAAAGGAAACCTGCTTGACGTGAAATGCCGTAAAAGACATCCGAACTAGCCTGTACCATCCAATCGGGTTGTTTTAAATATTCCAGGGCGGCTCCCCGGTCCACCGTTTTTTGGGTGTCCGTTTCCGACATTTCCTGTCCGAGGCCCGGCATTCCGGTTAATAAAAGGCAGAGCAAAATCAAAAACGGCATCATCAGCCATTTCAGTTTCTTCAAAAAAATCCCCCCTACCGTAGCAAAAGAATATAACCCATAAATAAACGGGTTTCAAAGAAACCCGCAACTTTGGGCCTACCAATCAATAAGCTCCTCCTGTAACAAATGACTGAACTCTGTTTGAAAGCATTCCATATTTCTTAGGGCATATTATAATACTCTCTAATTTTACGTTCCAAGATTTGCCGGTCTTGGCCGGTATATCCTTCCGTACTGGGCATATGTCTTATGAAAAGCGAAAGGGCACCATCGTAATTGGTGCGATCCCAGTATTGTT
>DNPP01000170.1:4445-9227 GCA_003501365.1 Bacillota bacterium | reverse complement strand
TTGTCTGGAGGAGAATCATATGCGGGTTTCATTTGAATGGCTTAATGAATTAATTCCGATTGATATCCCGATAACCCAATTGGCGGAACGGATGACCATGTCGGGAATTGCAGTTGAGGAAATTGAAGATCAGGCTTTGAAATATCGGGGGATTGTCACCGCAAAAATAGTTGCCTTGGAAAAACACCCGGCGGCGGATAATCTTTGGATTACCAAAGTGAACGCCGGGGAGTACGGAGAGAAAACAGTCATTACGGCTGCTCAAAATTTAAAAGTGGCAGATTTTGTCCCGTTGGCTTTGAGCGGGACTACGCTTCCCAACGGAAAACTGATTGGCGAAGCTAATTTTAAAGGCGTGCTTTCACAAGGAATGTTATGTTCCGGAGAAGAACTCGGCTTAGAGAAGGAATCAACCGGTATTTGGGTATTTGATCGAATTGATTTGAAACCGGGTACTCCGGTGGCCGAGGTTTTGGGTGAGACCGATCATGTATTGGTGCTTGAGTTAACCGCCAATCGTTCGGATTGCCTGGGCATGATGGGAGTAGCCCGGGAAGTGGCTGCGATATTGGGAAAACAATTTAATCCGCCTCAGATTAAACTCAAAGAAGAGGGCTTGCCCATCGCGGGTCAAGCTAAAGTGGAGATTATCGATGCCGATCTTTGTCCCAGGTATTCAGGTAGAGTCATTACCGAGGTTACGATCGTCCCATCACCGGAGTGGATGCAACGGCGTTTACGAGCTGCCGGAGTCCGGCCAATCAGCAATATTGTTGATATTACCAACTATGTCATGCTGGAGTATAATCAGCCTTTACATGCCTTTGACCTGGATCGTATCGCGGCTCATCACATTAAAGTGCGCCGAGCTGCCGCTACGGAGCGGTTGGTCACTTTGGATGAAACCGAAAGGTCGCTTACGGCGGAAGATCTTTTGATTGCCGATCCCCAAAGCGGATTGTGCGTGGCCGGAGTCATGGGTGGCTGTACCAGCGAGATTACAGACAAAACAGTCAATATGTTTATAGAATCGGCCTATTTCAATCCTTCGAGTATCAGGCGGACCTCCAAACAATTAGGGATGAAGACCGAGGCTTCCATGCGTTTTGAACGCAGTATTGATCCGAGTGGAGTGGTCATCGCCTTAAATCGGGCGGCTCAACTGGTTGAGGAATTAGGTGCCGGTAAAGTGGCTAAAGGTTATCTCGATCAATATCCAAAACCATTTGCCCCAGTGAAGATTCAAACCAACGCCGCCCGGATCAACGGTTTGTTGGGCACCGGTTTGGCGGTGGACGCCATTATAAATTATTTGAAACGGGTTACATTCGAAGTGATTGCCGGCGATAACGGTTGTTTGGAGGTTACGGTTCCTACCTATCGCCAGGATGTATTATATACGGCTGATTTGGCGGAGGAGGTAGCCCGTTTATACGGTTATAATAATATACCGGCCACGGTCCCTACAGGCAACCAAATTGGAGTCTTAACCGCATTTCAAAAATTCCAACATGATTGTAGAAGGCTCTTGCAGGGAGTTGGCATTTCCGAAGTTATGACGTATAGTCTTTATGCCGCAACGACCACCGGGCAACTAGGGATTACTGCCGCTGATCCTCTTGCCAAGACAGTGGATTTAATGATTCCGTTAAGTGAGGATCAGGCTGTAATGCGGACACATTTGGTTCATCATCTCCTGGAGGTTCTGGCCTTTAACTCCAAGCGACGCCAACCGGATCTTGCTATATTTGAAATAGCGCGAGTCTATAATCCAAAAACCGGTTCCCTCTTACCCGATGAACCGCTTCACTTAGGAATTGGGCTGATGGGAAGGTCGAGCGAGATCGGTTGGAATCAGCCTCGTGCTGAAGCAGACTTCTATGATGTCAAGGGTCTGGTGGAACTGGTGTTTGATAAAATGCAGCTGCCTCGGTTCAAGTTGGAGCTTTCTACCAAACCGTTCTTACACCCCGGGCAAGCGGCGGACATTTTGATCAATGGCCAAGTAGTTGGCTTTTGCGGACAGGTCCATCCGCGGATTCAGGCGCAATATGAGTTAACCAAAAAAGCCTTCATGGTTGAACTCGATTTGTCCTTCTTAGATAGCCTGCGAAAAACAACGATGATTCAATTTGAGCCGTTGCCGAAATTTCCAGCGGTCCAACGCGACTTGGCCCTGGTAGCCTCTACCAAGATTTCTGCCCAGAGTATCATAGCCAGGATAAAGGAGATCGCCGGGGAACTGGTGGAACGGGTTGACTTATTTGATGTTTACCAGGGAGAGCAGGTGGCCAGTGGCCAACGCAGCTTAGCTTTTAGTATCACCTACCGCTCTAAAGAACGGACTTTAAATGATAATGAAGTCACCGGGCTACAAGAGAAGCTCTTGACAGAGTTGCATAAGGAGTATGGCGCCAGTATACGGGTTTAATAAACATCAAGCCAACGGTACCAGGCTGGTTTTTTACCGGATCGAACGACTGAAGAAACTCAGTATAACCCCTCATTTCCTGACATAGATTGTACAAAGGAAGTGGGGGTGTTTTTTAATGCGCCGGATTATTACGAGAATATTTTGGAATGAGTTGGATTATCACCCTTGGCAGGCTGCTATTTGTTGTTTGGCACTAACTATGCTTTGGATGTTGATTTCGATAGGATTGTATAACTCCGAGGGTAGTGGGAGTTATTTCGAGATCAAGGCGATTTTAATCTTTAAGATACTTTTAACGGCTCTAATTTTCGGAGCACGGTATTTGTTGTTTATTAAATATCGGTGGTCAAGATGGCTTGAATGGTTGTTTGGAATTACTTTTTTGATCGCCATCGGCGGTCAGGGTATTTACGTGGTTAAGGCCGGTTTCCAGTGGTCTTATGTTTTATTAAAAATTCTTGACGCCGCAGTTTGGGGATTGTTCACTGCCATACTGCTTGAACCTTTGCTGGCGCTTTTTCGGCACTGGTATTATTTAAAAAAGATTGATATCTGTCAATTGGGTCAATTGTGGAAGTCGGTTTGGCTGGATATCATTGAAGTAGGAATTTTAATGACCCTGCTGGCCGGTTTGAGCTATTATTATTTGACTAGTTTTTATTTACTGGATACGTTTTTCTACAGTTATTTATTGTTGGCGCCGTTGTTTCTTGGCGGACTTGGACTTTATAGTATCGTTCAATATAAAGTTAATTGTTGGGTAGGGCAGGAAATTGATCAACTCGATCAAGAACTCGGCGATTGCATACAATGGCAATGTTATCGGGATGAATCCGATTTGAATCCCAAATTAATTAGCTTGCAGTATTTGACTATAATCCGTAATTATATTGTAGAAATCGGCCGCCCGCGGTTTCCCTGGAAAACGGGAGGAATTTATTTGCTGTTTACCGGGTTTATATTGGCTCTTCCTTATATCTTCGGTTTCGCTGTAGAAGTCGGCTCTTTCAATTGAGGAGTTTTGATAATAAAGGCTAATTTCACCTATAGAGCGAGGGAATTTTGCCGATATCGATAACAGAGGTGTTGGAAATGATTGAACGCAAAAATCTAGAAAAGGAAGAAAGTCGTTTCGTCTTCCGAATTATGGGCGATGAATATGTGATCAAAGGGCAGGATGATCCGGCCTACATGGGACAAGTTGTCTCATATCTGGAAGCGATTACTGATTCTATTATCAATGCCAACCCAAAGCTCAGCAAATGTCAGGTTGCCGTATTGGCCGGATTGAAAGTGGCGGATGAATTTCATAAATTACGTCAAGAATATCAATACTTGGATCAATTATTGAAGGAAGCAAGGTAGTTTTAGAGTTCCAAGTTTGAAGTTTTATATTTAGGGGGTTTTCAAGTCGTGAACTGGGTGGATTGGGTTATTGGCGGTGTCTTTTTTTGGTTCATCTTTCGGGGTTATTGCAAAGGATTTGTGCAACAGTTTTTTGATCTGTTGGGCAGTGTCTTCGCCTTAATTTTAGGTTTCTATTTTTTTTCCAAAGTTGGCAGTTATATTGCTGCCAATGTTCATCTTTCGGTACCGCTCGCCAATATGATCGGATTTGTGCTAATCGTGGTAGGCATAAGTGGGACGGTGGGTTTTATTGGACGATATTGGCATGAAGCCACCAAAAATGAACCGGTGGCATTGTTGGACGGCGCTTTGGGCGCCATATTGGGCGCTTTTAAAGCAGCGGTTGTTTTAATCATGATTTTATTGATAGTCATCGCTTTGCCTTGGAATTTTATTCGCCCTTCGCTGGAAGTCTCCAGTTTTGCCGGTGATTTAATGCGGTTAGCCCCTTATTTTTACTTATTGCAAGATCATTCTTTGCCGCCGGAAATTCCCCGTTTGATAGTTTCACCTGAGGGACTTCAGCTACGGGGGATAAAGGAACAAAACTTGGAAGGCGCTACTTGTATCGCTTGCGGAGCCAAAGTACGATATCTGGGTTTTGTAAAAGAAGGTTTATCCTATTATCCTCAAACTTATTGCCCTAAGTGTCACCGGGTTAGTGACGGTTGTTTAACCTTTGAGGGATATCATGGGATTTATGGGGTATGCCCTTATGAACGCTTAGGGACAATGGGATTGATCGACTGTAAAGTATGGCCGAATTTGGAACCCACAACGGTGAAAGGTAAATGTCCGGTTTGTGGAAGAACGCAATAAAATATGATATACTCAAAATATCAAATACCTCTATTTGCCAATGCAAAGAGAGGGCAAGGGTGAGTTGGTTTAAGTTACTGACTTTTTCAGTAGACCCTAATTAATTTTGAAGGTTGGTTGCC
>DNPP01000170.1:0-4209 GCA_003501365.1 Bacillota bacterium | reverse complement strand
TGAAGGTTGGTTGCCGTGAAGTATACCAAGTATATCATGTTCAATCCCAAATGCAGCGAGATGTTGAAACCAAAAATCAAAAGCGAGCTCCGGGAATCCCTGGACGAAGCCGACCGTATATTGGATCAAGATCTCTTGCCGGAGGCTATTCAGAAATATAATGGACTCCTCACACAAGTCAGCAAAGAGAAAGAACCCCGGTTATGGGGCTATATTCAAGGAAATCAAGGCCTTGGTTACTTAAGACTTTCCCTATCTATCGATGCTGAAACGAACTTAGCGAGGGCAATCGGCGCGTTTGGCGAAGCGTTACAAGTGTGTAATGAGAAAGATACTCCATTGGAATTTGCCTTGCTTCAAAATAATCTGGCGGCTGCTTATAGTTATCTGGCAGAATATCAAGATGAAGCGTCCAATATATTGAAGGTCATTACTACTTGTGAAACCACGAAACCAGTTTTGGAGAATTACATACAGGGCTTTAATCCCAAACAACGTCCGGTAGAATACACAATAGCAATGGCTATGCTAGGGATAATCTATAATGCGCTGGGTGAATACCGGGAGCGGGAAGTCAACCTCGAACAAGCCATTCAGTGTTGTCAAACAGGGCTTACTTATGTCGGGGTTGAGCAATTACCTTCCTTATATGCGTTACTTTACTATAATCTGGGACATGCCTTGGATCTTTGTTCGGATTTTCTTCAAACGGAAGAAAATCGAAAACAAGCACTGGAGGCATATGAAGCAGCGCTTGCAATATATAACGGGAATCCCTGTTATCTGTTGGAGTTTTTGTATGTGAAAAATTGTCAGGCCAATCTTTTTATCGATCAGGCCCAAGCCAATAATCAACAGGAGTATTTGAATACTGCCATTAGAGCTTGTCAAGAGGCACTCAAAGTTTTTACGGGAGATCAGAAATATCCCCTTGGCTACGCCCTAATATTACATAATCTGGGTTCGGCTTGTAAAATTTTGTCCAAGACCAGAAATAAAGCAGAATACCTTGAGAAAGCCCTTCATTATTTCAGCCAAGTTCTGGCAGTGGAGGAGCTTTCACGTTATTCCGAAGTGCGAGCCTCAACTTATTTAAATATTGCAATTATCCACGTTGAATTGGGAGAAATCCGGGAACCTTCAGTATACCTTCCCCAGGCCATCCAATCTTTTGAGAATGCCATACAAATTTACCGGGTTGAAACATATCCCATCCGCTATGGCATTAGTCAGAGCCATTTAGGTAATGCTTATCTTACTCTCTCAAATATTGACACCCCCAAAGAAAATTTATTAAAGGCAGTTCGAGCCTATGAAGCAGCTATGTCAGTGATGGATAGCACTAAACAGCCTATTAGTTATGCAAAAAATCAGTATTATCTGGGCAGCGCCTATCTTAAACTGGCGTCAATTACCGATAGAAACGTGAACGTTGCTCAGGCGATAACTTATTTTGAAGCGGCGTTAACGGTGATCACCCATGAGACTGAACCATTGGACTGCGCTGCGGCGGAAAACGGACGGGGTGAAGCTTACCTATTGCTGACGGAGAATGAACCGAAGGATGAATATTTTACCAAGGCAATTCAGGCCTTTGAAGCAGGCATCAAGGCGTTTGCTTTAAATCAATCCTCTTTCCAATATGCTGGAATACTCATCAATTTAGCGCTTGCTTGCTATGCTTATTCCAGGATCCGCAACCGGGAAGGTTATCTTGGAAAAGCCCTTAAGGTTTTTCATGATGTTTTTAAAATTATAACCATTGAAAAATATCCGTTGCCCTACGCCGAAGCGCAAAACCAAATGGCCCATGTATTAATGGCAATGGCGGAGATCAATCAAAAAGAATATAATTTAGAGTTGGCCATCAAGGCTTGTGAAGAAGCCTTAAAAGTGTTTAGCTTCAAAGATTACCCTGAACAGTATGCCAAGACCGAGAGTGATTTAGGGGATGGTTATCTTAGTCTAGCCGGTACGGTACGAAAACAGGTAGATTTAACAAAGGCTTTCAAGGCTTTTGAGGCATGCCTGCAATATTTTACGGCAGAAAATCGACCGCGGGAGTTTGCAATCAATACGACTAAAATCGGCATGACTTATCAATTAATGGCGGAGATGGCAGAGAGTTATTCATTTAAAAACTTGGCGGAGTTTCGCGAGTATCAGGCTGCCCGTCTGTCCGAAGCGCTAAGGGCTTTTATGGATGCGTTGTATGTTTTAGATGCCGTCAATTATCCGGCGGAATACGCTCAAGTTTATACAAATATTGGATCGGTATACGCATTGATGGCAAATATCCGGAATAAAAAAGAGAATTTGGTCAATGCGATTAGTGCTTTTCAAGAAGCGTTACTTGTCTATACCTCCGAAACCTATCCGGTCGATCATCGTCGGGTCAATAGTTATTTGGAATTAGCCCAACAACAGCTGTGATTTACGAGATGACTCCTCCCCAGGCATTAATGAAGAATGGGCATACTATTCCAGAGGCGATGGCATGGATTGGTTAGCACTCAGTCAATATTTGATAAAGCCGGTTGCCATTTATATAGCAGCCTTAATTATTGTGCGGTTTATGGGCAAGCGCGCACTTGGACAATTAAGTCTGTTTGATTTAGTGATTATGGCCGGTATTGGTGATGTGATTGTGGTAGTCGGCCTTGAACAACGGGTTTCTTTTGAAAAAGGCCTTGTTATTCTGGGCTTGATTGGCGGATTGGAATTATTTTTGTCGGTGCTCTCTTATCGCTCTCATTTTTTTGCCCAGTTATTTGAGGGGAAACCGACCTTACTTATCAAAGATGGTGCACTGCTTGAGAAAAATTTGGCTAAGGAGCATATTTCCTTGGCTGATCTGCATCAGGAATTAAGAAAATTGGGAGTTGCAAAAATTTCACAGGTTTCTCAGGCAATCTTCGAAGCTTGTGGTAAATTTAGCGTCATTCTCAAAGAAGATGTAGAAACCATCAGCAATCAGCAGATTTTGGCAGAGCTCAAATCGCTTAAACAGGAACTCCAAGATTTAAAAGAAGCGCTCACGGCCGAAAAGGATAAGGAGAATTAGCGTGAGGATTCTGATGGTATTTATTGATGGATTTGGGCTTGGCAGCCAAGATGCGGCTATAAATCCATTGCTTGTTGCGGAGATGCCATTTATTCGGAAAATCTTATCCGGAGGTTATTTAAGTAGGGAAGGGATCGGAGAGGGAATAATCACAGCAAACTTGGTTGTCAAGCCAACCAGCGCTACTTTAGGCACAGCCGGGCTTCCTCAGAGCGCTACCGGTCAAACCGCTTTGTTTACCGGGATTAATGCAGCCGCAGTTGCCGGGCGCCATATTAGTGGCTTTCCCACCAACTGTTTGCGTGAGCTGATAAAGGACGTCAGTATATTTAAGGTTATTAGTCAAGCCGGCGGTAAAGCGGTTTTTGCCAATACGTTCACTGCTGAGTATTTTGATACGGTGGAACGGAGCAAATCACGCGCACGCGCGCGACGGCATTCGGTAACGACAACCGCAGCCTTGGCCGGAGGATGCCGTTTGTTAATGTTGCCGGATCTGCTGGATGGAGAAGCTGTTTATCAGGACATTATTAATGAACAGTTGCGTGAACGCGGTTATGAGGTGCCTTTGCTTCAACCGGAACAAGCGGCGGCCAACTTACTTAAACAGGCCATTAAAAATGATTTTACTTTATTTGAGTACTTTCAAACAGACCATTGTGGCCATCACCAAGATTTTGAGCTGGCACTTATTTTACTAAACCGGTTGGACCATTTCTTACAAGCGTTAGCTGAGGGCCTCGGAAAACATGATTTGTCTTTGCTGGTGGTTAGTGATCATGGCAATATTGAAGATTTAAGCGTCAAAACCCATACCTTCAATCCTGTGCCCACGATTGCGATTGGAAAAGATGTTTCGAAATTCGCGCCGGTAAAATCATTAACGGATATTTATCCGGCAGTCTTACGTTCCCTGGGACTTCATCCTTATCAAAATTAAGAAATAACCACAGAGGCCCCGGAGAAAGCCATGTTTTAAATATGGCTTCACATTTATTTGAATGGGAGTAGGTCAACTTTGGAATCAATTTCAAAATCCATGGAATTATTGGCTCCGGCCGGAGAATGGGATTCGCTGCTGGCGGCGGTTGCAGCGGGGGCGGATGCCGTATATCTGGGAGGAAAATTATTTAATGCGCGGCAAA
>DNPP01000498.1 GCA_003501365.1 Bacillota bacterium | reverse complement strand
CCTATGTTGAGTTCTTTGCAAAAAACCCGGAATATCTGCGCTTAATGTTCTTAAGCGATTTAAGTGAGCGATTCAAAGACCGTCTCCGTAATAACGTCTCAGCTAAAGAAATAGCGGATCAAAATAGCAATGACGCTTTTGAAATTCTATCGGAAACCGTTAAACGTTACAAAGCGGACTCGGCGGAAATCCCGGCGGAATTTCCGCCGGACCATTCAGCGGCTGCCCTAAACGACTCGGATCCTATGATAGAACAAGAGGCATTGCTTTTGTATTGTTGGGGATTGGTACACGGTATTGCGATATTAACCGCCAGAAAGGATTTCCCATACCAAGGAGATTACGTGGAACTTGCCAGAAAAGTGATTTGGAGCAAGGCATTTTAAATTAATTATTACTTTGATCTTGGGAGGCATTAGCGTGCTCAATATTTTATTGATTATTATGGCAATGATGTTGGCAGTGAACACTTTAATACTGTTGATTCTCATAGGCCGCAGTTCGCAGGCTCGGGATTATCAAGTTGAAGCCCGATTAGAGTCTTTTGAGAAAAATCAGGAAAAGGCGGAACGTTTTTTAAGAGAAGAGGCGACTAAGACACGCGCCGAGAAAAGCAGTTATGATAAATTGTTTCGCGAAGAGGTAAGCAATTCCTTTAAGATGTTGAGTGATACCTTATTGGGACGGGTGGCCGAGATTGTCAATTTACAACGGAGTCAGTTTGAAGCTTTCACAAACCAATTGACGGTATTAACCAAGAGTAACGAAGAAAAGTTGGAGAAAATGCGGCAGACACTTGAGGAGAAGATGCGGCAACTTCAGGAGGATAATGCAAAGAAGTTAGACCAAATGCGGGCCACGGTTGATGAGAAGCTGCATGAAACCTTGGAGAAAAGGTTGGGCGACTCCTTTAAGTTGGTTAGTGAGAGATTGGAATTGGTCCATAAAGGATTGGGTGAAATGCAGTCTTTGGCTTCAGGGGTCGGTGATCTTAAAAAAGTGCTCACCAATATCAAGACCCGAGGAACTTGGGGTGAAATTCAGTTGGGGAACCTCTTGGAACAAATTTTGGCCCCCGAACAGTACCTCACCAATGCTGTAACTAAAAAAGGGAGCAATGAAAGAGTCGAATACGCCGTTAAGTTACCGGAAGGCGTTTTATTACCGATGGATGCCAAGTTTCCTCAAGAAGACTATCAAAAGTTATTGGAAGCTCAGGAACAGGCTGATTCAGCTTTGGTGGAGGAGTACGGAAAGCAATTGGAAGCTAGAATCAAAGCGGAGGCGAAGGATATCCGGGATAAGTATTTGGACCCGCCTTTTACAACGGACTTCGGCATTATGTTCTTGCCGATTGAAGGCTTGTATGCGGAGGTTTTACGAAGACCCGGTTTGGTTGATATCTTACAAAGAGAATACCGGGTGAATGTGACCGGGCCGACCAGCCTGGCCGCTTTATTAAATAGTTTGCAAATGGGTTTTAGGACACTAGCGATTCAGAAACGTTCCAGTGAAGTCTGGTCTTTGCTTGGAGCGGTGAAGAGCGAGTTTGGTAAATTCGGTGATATTTTAGAAAAGACCCATAAAAAATTGCAGGAGGCTAGCAATACTATCGTTGATGCTGCCCAAAAATCCAGGGGGATTGAAAGAAAATTAAGAAATGTCCAAGAAATACCGGTCACTGAGGATGAGGCTCCTTGGCTGGAATCGACCGCCAATAACGATGATGAGAGCAAGGCGGACACCAAAGGCTGAAGAACCCCATTTCCGATTTTTTTACCGATATTTCAACTTCAAAAGACAAGCATTTCTCCGCAAAGTTCTTTCCGTTATGATCAGCCATGATAATGAATGTTAGGCGAGATTTTTTATCCATAATCCTGAACTGCTTGGTCAAACCAAGAAGTAGTCAATGAAATAACATGCACCTCCGGAGGAGGCCGTCGGACGCCCCGCACTCTGATTTTGGACCTGAATTCAGGTTCGAATCAGGGTGTTTTTTGTATAATGACTCTATTATTTAACCAAAAACAGGAGGTTTTAAACGATGAAAAAAATTTTTTCTTATGGCTTGACGGTGCTGTTACTTCTAACCGTCGCTCTGGCCGGCTGCGGCGGCAATCATTCGTCGACGCCTACTAGTACTAAGATTTACGCGGCGACTATCGGCGGGTTATCAATCTCCAGCGACGGCGGGACGACATTTGTGAATAGAACCACGACGGAAGGATTGGGGTCTAATATCGTACATAGCATTTATGTTTCCGGCGGAAAGATTTATGTGGCGACTGAAGGTGGATTATCGATCTCCACAGACGGTGGGACGTCGTTTGTCAATAAAACCAACGGGTTGGGGTCTAATGTAGTAACTGACGTTTATGTTTCCGGCGGGAAAATTTACGCGGCGACTTCTGGCGGATTATCGATCTCCAGCGACGGCGGGGCGTCGTTTGACAATACGACCCATGAAGCTAAAACTGGGTTGGGGTCAAATCAAGTCAATGCCGTTTATGTTTCCGGCGGGAAGATTTACGCGGCGACTTCTGGCGGATTATCGATCTCCAGCAACGACGGGGCGTCGTTTGTCAATAGAACCTCTACCTACTACGACTTGGCGTCTGATTCGGTTATTGATGTTTATGTTTCCGGCGGGAAGATTTACGTGGCGACTAGCGGCGGATTATCGATCTCCAGCGACGAGTCGGGGACGTCGTTTGTTATGAAGACCTTTACCTTAGGGGCCACTACTTATAGTGTAAATGGCGTTTGTGTTTCCGGCGGGAAGATTTACGCGGCGACTTCTGGCGGATTATCGATCTCCAGCGACGGCGGGGAGACGTTTGTCGATAAAGTCTTTACCGACGAATCGGAGGAAACTCTTTATGGTGTATATCGCGTTTATGTTTCCGGCGGGAAGATTTACGCGTCGACTGAAGGTGGATTATTCATCTCCGGCGACGGAGGGACGTCATTTGTCAAGAAGACCACCGACAACGGGTTGGGGTCTAATGAAGTATATCGAGTTTATGTTCAGTAATGAAAAGCCGGTCGAATTGGGCGGTCTGAAAGACGGAGCGGGTCTGGTTTAGGCGCCAATTACCCGAATTAAGGGGGATAGTCAGTTTGTTTTTGATTTTAGGCAAACCGCTATTCACTCAACCGTTACCGAAAATGTAGCCAAATTAAAAGGGGCTGTTGCAAAATTTTTAGTTTTGCAACAGCCCCTTATTGTTTTTAAGCGTGACCGACGCGGCGGTCCGGGGTGAAAAAGAAGGGATCAGGGACTATCGCATCGAAATAACTAAACACCGTGCATTGGACGGGTATTCGGCCGGGTCAATTGTCATAACCGGCGATACCTTCGAAGAAGTTCAACGAATTGTAAAGAAAGCGTGCCCGCGATTTGCAGGAGGATAACTATCAACCATGATCGACCTGAAAGAGCTTGGTTCCGCCGCCGGATTGACTTATGTCAGCAAAATGATCTTCCTGATTGCCAACCTCATTTTATTGTATATCTTTTTGACGCCAAGACGTTCCGTCCCTTTTCAAGTCGGGGCATTCGTAACGGTATGGGCGGCGATAAAATCATTACGGCTGTTACTCAGACCGCTCGATCTGGATCCGCTGCTGGATAGTTACATCATGGGTTCGCTTTTTTTGATCCCGACCACGCTGGTATTCAGGGAGACATTTCAAGTGAAAGTTTTTGTTTTTTTTCTGAATTATTGTCTGAGCCAGTTGACGTATCTTTTATTCATGTTTATCGGCCAACTGCTATCGCCGGCGCTCCCGCAAATTTATGCGCTGGGCGGGTTGACGCTGGAAATGGCGGCGCTGCCGCTAGTCAACCGGTACGCCAAAATGCCGGTCCGGGAAATCGCCGGGGCCATAAGTTCGCGGAATCCGGCTTTTACGCTGGTCCCGATTTTATCGTTTTTGCTGCTAGCTTCCTATGGCGTGCAGCGGATCTATGTACCCTCCACCTTTATCACCCTGACGCTATCAACCATCCTGATCTTCTTTGCCTTCAAATTTGGAGGGCGCGGAAACTTGAATCAGCAGAGCCCCGAGCTGGTTTTAATCCGGAGTGAACGCCATTCGCCGCGTATCACCGTCAAATGTTTCGGTTCGTTCGCGATTTATCGGGACGGTTGCCCGCTCAATTGTAAAAATGCCAAAGCCCGGGAGATTTTAGCTTATTTGGTCCACCGTCAGGGCGAGGCGGTCGGCTGGGAGAAGATTGTCGAGGCGGTCTGGCCGGATTGTCAATATGAAAGGGCACATGTCAGTTTTCATTCCGCAATGTACCGGCTGCGGAAATTTTTAAGCGAACATTCCCTGTTGGATATTTTGGATTGTGGTCGGGACAGTTACCGGATTTATCCGGGAAAAATTGATTGCGATATGTATGAGTTTAGTCGGATCCTGGGAAAAATTGAGAACGCCCCGTCGGCGGATGCTCAATTGTGCGAAACGGTTAAACGGCTTTATTGTGGAGGATACTTTGAGGAAGACGGGTTTGACTGGGCCTACGCCAAGGCGGCCAAATTGGAGATAAGCTATTTGGAATTTTGCGACCAAAATGCGGCGGAGCTTTTGAAAGATGTAAATGGTTTTATTTAATTTTAAACTTAGCATACTTCGCAATAATCGTAGAAGTAATGATCCCCATGATGTTAAATTGGATTACCGCCATAATATTGGAAAGAGGATCGCTTCTCCCTTGGATTTCGATCCGTAACAACTTCATAAAAAAACCGATGGAAGCCATCCAGATTATGGCTCCTACGCCAATACCCTTAAGGACATAAAAATCTTTGCCGGTCAGTCGCAAAGTATAGGCAACCACCATCCCAAAGGTCGATCCTAGGATAAATTGAGCAAGCAAACCAAGGAAATATCCGGTCGGAGTGTGAATCAGCTGCTGGTTTAAAAAGATATTGGCTGCAGTTTCCCAGGTAGAGATGAATTTAAAACCGAGCAGTCGAACCAAAAGATTAAAAAGAGTCATCGCCAAGGTGGCCGTCACCCCGGCTATTGAACCAATGGTAATTGTGTCCCGCATAGTTTACCTCTTTCTGGCTTATTCAGCTACTTCACGCACCGAAATAATCTCAATATCTCGCACCGGGACATCCTGAAAATATTCAAAAGTACCGGTAGGTTCGGCCGCAATTTTATCAACCACGTCCATACCTTCGATAACCCGGCCGAATACGCAATAGCCAAACCCGGCGGCAGTGTCATTTTGATGATCCAAGTATTTGTTATCAACCATGTTGATAAAGAATTCAGAAGTCGCACTGTCGACAACGGATGTACGGGCCATGGCAATTGTACCGCGGGTATTGGAAATACCGTTAGCAGCTTCATTTTTAATTGGCGGATTGTTTTCTTTTCGCTCCATACCTGCGGTAAATCCACCTGCTTGAATCATAAAATCAGGAATTACCCGGTGGAAAAGGGTGCCGTTATAGAAATTTGCCTCGGTATAACGAAGAAAATTTTCCACCGTAATGGGAGCTTTGTCAGGGTATAGTTCCAAACGGATGTTACCCAGGGTGGTTTCTAGAATGATTTGGGGGTTTTGAATGGATTGTGTCTGATGGGCCATTTTTTCTCCTTTTGATTCTATGTATTTTAATTGACAAGGAACCAGATAATTAAACCTCGACCCGGCAAGTTAAAGTCAGATCGTAAATTGGGCTACCAAAGCACTGAGCCGTTCGGCACTTTCTTCGGTATCATGCATCTGTTTTTGTACTCCCATGACTTTTTCCACAATAACGGAGGTTTTTTCAGCAATGTTTTGGGTACCGGCTGCCCCTTCATTTACCGTAATGGCAACGTTGTTGATTGAAACGTTAATTTCGGTTATGATGCTGATTAGTTCTTGGATTGTGGCATTAAACTCATGCAAAATATTTTCAATTGACCTTGTATCTTTACTATATAATTCCCCAGTTTGGATTAAATCCCTGTAATTTGTGATCACGTGGCTGTCGATAAAGTCCAAAACATGGGTTGAACTGGAGGAAAGGTTTTCAACCGATTTCACAACATCTTTGGTAACTTTTTGAATTTCATCAACGGTTTTTTTAGAATCATCGGCAAGAGCCCTTACTTCGTCAGCAACTACGGCAAAACCTCTTCCCAGTTCGCCGGCCCGGGCAGCTTCGATAGCCGCGTTCAAGGCCAGTAAATTGGTCTGTGAGGTAATTTGCATGATTGCATCCGAGAGAACATTAATTTGTTCGACAGCTTTGGATTGTTCAATCACCGATTCCATCTCTTTCTTGGTTTCCGTATAAACGATTTGGGCCTCTTGCTCGGAGCTGAAAGCCCCATTCTTTAACTCATCGGCATTATTACTAATTCGAGCCAATGCTTGAACACTCTCTTGCGCTTTAGTCCCCATTGCCTCAACGGCTTTCTGAACTTCTTGGGAAGAAGCATTCATTTCCTCCGCTGAAGCCGATGCCTCTTCCATACCTGCGGATAATTGCTCAACAGTGGCTGAGGTATCATCTGTCTGGGCCATTAAATTTAACATTTCGGCATTCACGTTGATCACGGAGTTTTTAATATTTTGAAACTCTCCCACGACTCCCTGAACAATTTCACGAATTGAATGCTGCATAGTGTTGATCGCTTTTGCCATGGCTCCAATTTCATCATTTCGATTTACCACGGATAATGGTAGCGGGACACTAAAATCACCGGTTGCCATTTTTTCAAGGTGTTTTTTTGATAAACTGATCGGATTGATTAAGGAACGGGTAACCATATAAATTAGCATTGCGGATATGAAACTAAAGAGAATTGTAAGCATCACAAAAATTAAGAGCAGAAATTTTAGGGGAGACATCAATTCCGATTCGGGAGCGGTGATTGCCAGCGACCATTTGGAGTCGTAAATTCCTTTGACCCGGGAATAGACGATATATTTGTTAATTTTTTGATAGGTGTAATGTTTGATACCGCTATTATTTTTGATCATGGCGCTGAAAACTTTTTTAAGATTTTTATCGGCTTTGGGGTCTTTGACGGGGTTCAATTTCATAATCAAGTCTTTTTGAGGATGGACAATAACCAAGCCATCGCCATTAATCATGTAAGCATAACCGGTCTTGCCAATTTTAATTGAAGTAATCATTTTCTCAATATCGTCTACTTTGATAATCCCAGCGATGACCCCTATGATTTGGCCGTTCTCTTTTACAGGGGCTGCAACTACAACGACTTGATAGCCAGTTGTTTTTGATATTACCGGGTCGGATATTACAGTTTTTCCGGTTGCCATCAGTCTTTTGAAATAAGCTCGATCAGCGACATTAGCTGTGCTTCCCAATGTTGTGAAATAATCACCCGCTAAATCCGAATAAAAGAGCATTACATACATTTTATTTTGCTCGGCTACCGGCGTTAATTGAGCTAAGATGGTCGCCTTATCGCCATTGGCATTTTTAATGACAGGAGAATTCGCAAGGATATTGATTTCCGCCTTACGAGCGTCAAGCCATAAACCGACCGCTTGGCCATGAGATTTAGCCAGAGAAGTAACGTTTATTTCAAAATTATGGACTAAAATTTGCCGGGCATTTAAATAGTTTATTAATGACAAACCGCTTAAAGCTAGGATTAAAATAGCAATGACAGTCACTGTTAATTTGGTCTTAATGCTTTTTGTGAAGAAAAGCCCATGTAGTATGTTGGAAAGTTTTTTTAAATACTTCATGTAGGTCCCCTCCGAATGTAGTTTTTTTATTGCTAACCGATTACGAAAAAATATTTTACTGTAGAAGAAAAAATTAAATTCTGTAAATATCATCGACGTATTCACCAATAACTTTACATAAGTAGTAAAAAATGTTATGGAAGTTAAACTTAAGCAGCTAATATCGTAAGGAATAAGAATATGTTCCGCCTTTCAAAATATGATAAAATATAATGGTGAGTTTAAAAATAATGTTTTTGGAGATAGATTAATGCTGGAACAGGCGGAACTACTCCTTCAAAAATACTATGGGTATCCCAAGTTTCGCGAAGGACAAACTAAAATTATCAGTAGTATCTTACAAAAGAACGATACTTTTGCGATCATGCCCACCGGCGCCGGTAAGTCCATTTGTTTTCAAATTCCGGCGTTGCTGTTTGATGGTGTTACTTTGGTTATTTCTCCGCTCATCTCTTTAATGAAAGACCAGATCGACTCCTTAAA
>DNPP01000217.1 GCA_003501365.1 Bacillota bacterium | reverse complement strand
GGCGGGGCGGTCTTTCACGATCTCGGTAATCTGAATTACACATTCATCGTCAACGACCTGCATCAAAACAGTTTTTGCGATTTTGGTAAATTCACGTTACCGATTATCGCGGTCTTAGCTAAACTCGGCATCAAGGCGGAACTTTCCGGCCGTAATGATCTGACCATAGCGGGCTTAAAATTTTCCGGGAATGCCCAGTATAAATATAAAGACAGGCTGTTACATCATGGCTGTATCCTTTTTTCCGCAGCCATACCGGATATTTCTGCCGCATTACAAGTAAACCCGGCTAAATTTGAAGGAAAAGGAATCAAGTCGGTAATCAGCAGGGTGACCAACATTCAAAGCCATCTTTCACAGCCGCTGACTATTGAAGAATTTGAAACCATGATTCAAAGCCAAGTAGCCTCGGATCGGGAAAACTATACGATGTATAACTTAACTCCCGGGGATATCGCAAAAGTTAACAAGTTAGTTCAGGAAAGATATGCTACTTGGGAATGGAATTATGGTACTTCGCCGGAATATAATCTAAAAAACGCTGCCCGTTTTACGGGCGGATTTGTGGAAATTTTATTAAATGTTAAGTCGGGAATAATTCGGAATGCCCGTATCCAAGGCGATTTTTTCGGCAAATACGATATTTGTCAGATCGAACAGGCCTTAATAGGCATTAAGCATGAGGAAGAGGCGGTATTGGCCGTTCTTTCACGATTTAATTTACAGGATTATCTGGCCAATGTTAGTGCTGCAGAATTGATTCGACTTTTATTGTAACCTGAATCCGGCTAGTAACTTCATTAATTAATACCAAATAAGAACTTGCCGGATTGAGGTTTAAACGGATTCTCGGATAAAATATTTTTATAATTAGCAGGAACTACCATATAAATGGGGAATTAATATTAATTGAACCCAGCCGTCTGCTGGGAGGGAGTAGTGAGGCGACCTTTGGAAATCAAGGGCCGCTATTTATTTTAACATGAATCCGGCAAGTAACTTTAAAATCATTTTAAATTAAGAGCTTGCCGGATTCTGTAGAAAACCCGATCCGGACAATTTTTCTGTGTCATCGCAGAAAAATTGTCACTTACTTGCCGGAACGAGGTTTAATTATTATTTATTTTTTTTACTTATTTTTAATTTCGTTGATACTTTTCGGACATATAAAGATGGTATATTTAAATTGTACTTTTTTTCATTACTCCCTCCCTTTTAAATGCCCTCTTCGGAGGGTTATTTATTTGAGTGGTCGTCATTCCCAATATTGAATCGTAAGCCTCTACGGGAACTCTCCGAGAGGCTTTTTTAATGCATTGTTTCCAGTACCAAAGATAGTAAATAGCGGCAACAGATTTCTTGATGGAAAATTTTTACAACATAAAAATAAATTATGAAATAGCATATCGTGTATCCCATCAAGAAGGCGGAAGGATAGTGGTTATTATGATGGCTGGTACACGGAAAAATTTTTATGAAGCATTGACATTTATCTATTTTGGTAGGCATACTTTTTTCTCTGGAAACCGCGATATTTTATACGTAACCTTTCTGCCATTATTTTTCCTTTGACGAAATGAGTAACATCATTGGTCTGCGCAGTTCATCTGCCATCCCAGGAACTGTATGGAGAATATTTTCCGCTGGTGTTGGTTCAATAAGTCCTGTTATTTCAAATCCCGAATTTATAAGGATGTTTACATAAGTTGTCAACGTTTTATGATATTTGATCACTTCTTCTCCTAGAAAAACGGCTCTGCGCATACCCTTGGAAAAATATTGGTCAACTGGCCAGTGCAGCCGTTTACCTTGAGCGTCGCAATACCAATCTTGGGATCCGTATGCAGTAAAAATAGGGTGCTCCACCGAGAATATAAAATCATCTCCGACCTTTAAGAAATTAATCTTATTTAGGGAAAACAATATGATTACATATTGATAATGGTGATTGTCTCAACTACGGTTTTCAGCCGGTGGTAGTTGAGTTTCGATTGGTTAGGTAGACTCCCAAAATAACTAATATTCCACCCAAGGCAATATATATTGTCAATTGCTCATGGAAAACAATGAAACCTGACAATGAAGCCATAACCGGGTTAAAATAGTTAAAAGTTGCTGTTTTGACAGCTCCGATTTTTGAGACGCCTAAATACCAGATAAAGTATGAATAAACCGAGCAAAAAATAGCCAGATACGCGGATGCTAAAACGGTAGTCCAACTAATTGTCGGTAGTTGCCGACATAAAGATATTTTAACCATTGCAGTAGAAAAAAACGCAAACGGCAATAATAAAATTGTTCCGAAAATATGAATATATGCCATGGCGACAAACGGACTATACTTATTTAAAACGATTTTGCCCCTGAGAGTAACCCAAGCCCACATCAGAGCATTTATCATAATCAAGCTATCACCGAAAAGGGTTTTTTGTTGGAAGATACGCTTTAAATTTCCATGACTAATAATGAATAGGACCCCAATAAAAGCAATCAATATTCCTAAAAAGATACGTAGATTTACATTTTCTCTTTTGGTGATGATGCAGAATAGAGCGGCAAAAATCGGACTGGTGGCCATAATAAGACCTGCATTTGTGCTAGTTGTATATTGCAAACCCGTATAATGAATATAATAAAAAAAAGAAATCGCTAAAAAACCGAGTAGGAAGAACTCAGGAATATCTTGCTTATCTATCCGAAGGTTTTTCTTTTTTATTAAAAGGATCAAACTAAAAATGATTGAAGCCATCGCAAAACGTACAATGGCTAAATTTAAAGGAAGTAAATCACGCATGCCAATTTTTGCCGCAACATAGGATGTTCCCCAGAATATTGGTACTGTTAACAAAAGAAAATAGATATTGTCATTCTTTTTAGGATCCTGCATTGATTTCCTCCTGAACGAAAATCGAGATGCTTTGATTGGGTTAAGAAGCTCTTGCTTTCATCGATGGATTTGTAATTTTCCATTTCATTGTATCAAATGTAAATATATAATAGAAATATCTAAAAGTTATTTGATTTATATTTATTTATGTATAAATAATGAGGCGGTCATTGGCATGGATATAAAACAGCTCGAATACTTCCTGGGCATCGTTGAAGCGGGTAATATAACTAAAGCAGCTGAAAAAATACATATCGCTCAACCCCACCTCAGCAAGGAATTAAAATTGCTTGAGGATGAGGTTGGAGTAAAATTAGTGGAAAGGAGTACCCGAAGATTTCAAATAACCGGTGCCGGTCAGATGTTACATCATCGGGCCAAACAGATATTGGAACTGATGGAGGTAACTATTAAAGAATTAAAGGATTACAATGAAGGACTGCAAGGAACGTTATCAATCGGAGCGATCGCATCAGCTGGAGATACACTTTTACCGGAGTGGATTTATAGTTTTCACCAAAAATATCCCGCTGTAAATTTTCATATTCGGGAGTGCCATACTCACGAAGTATTAGAATTATTAAATAACGGGATAATTGAAATTGGGATTATAAGAACTCCTCTGAATTCTGAAATTTATGAGTCGATATTGTTGCCCAATGAGCCAATGATTGCGGCGACATGTGCCGAATCGTTTAGGGAAGAGCACCCCAAATATATTAGTCTTAAGACACTTGCGAATAAACCTTTATTAGTACACCGTAGATATGAGAAGATGATAGTGGAAGCATGCCAGCAAGAAGGGTTTGAACCAAGAATACTTGCGAAAATAGATGATACAAGGGCTATATTATTATGGGCCAATACGGGGATGGGGGTGGCAATTGTACCCAAAGATTGGCTAGGACTTATTTCAAGTACCAATTTAATGTATAGGGAAATTGATGAAGCAGCCTTGTTTACAAGAACTGCAATAGCATGGAAAAAAAATAAATACCTTTCCGCTTTGGCAAAGCACTTTTTGGAAACCTTTGAATTATTATATAATTTAAGTTGATTAT
>DNPP01000380.1:21051-21471 GCA_003501365.1 Bacillota bacterium | reverse complement strand
TTAATCGGATTTTAGTTTTTTCCAATAACTTTTCGTTTTTGGCCATAACCAATAACTAATAACTGCCTAAATGATATCCCGTATTAAATCAAGCGGTTTTACCTGCTGTTCACTCCAATGATAACACTGCTCAATCTCAGCTATTGCCTCACCCGCTGCAGTTTGGCTTCGGGCATATACTTCTGCCAAAACCGCCCCTTGTTCAACATATTCTCCCACTTTAACCAGCAATTTAACTCCGACTTCCGGCATAATCACATCTGCTAACATTTTGCGCCCGGCGCCCAACTTCATTGCGCAAATTCCCAAAGCCCGGCAATCAATCCGTTGTACCCAACCATTTCGAGATGCAAACACCGGCCGCACTACCGACGCCGGGGCCAACCGGCTCGGATCATCTACAACTTGGGGATCTCCCCC
>DNPP01000380.1:10893-20730 GCA_003501365.1 Bacillota bacterium | reverse complement strand
TCCTGCATTAATGAGGCTCCCGCTTCCGGCGTATCAACCCGTTCAGCTAACCAGGCCATATATCCTCCCAAAATCAAACATAGTCTGGTTAAATCCGACGGTCCTTGACCTTTTAAAGTTTCAATCGCTTCCACAACTTCCAAACTATTTCCGATGGCCCGTCCTAGTGGCTCATTCATATCGCTGAGTACAGCCTTAAAGCGGCGGCCTGAACGGTTCCCAATCTCCACCATGGTTTGGGCAAGCTTAGTGGCTTGGCCGTAATCCCGCATAAAAGCGCCATCCCCAAATTTTACATCTAATAAAACAGCGTCCGCACCGGCAGCTAATTTTTTGGAAACTATACTGCTGGCAATCAAGGGAATGCTCTCAACAGTTGCGGTAAGGTCACGTAAGGCATAAAGTTTTTTGTCCGCCGGTACCATATGACCGCTCTGCCCTATCAGGGCAACCCCAATTTGAGACACCTGTTGTAAAAATTCAGTTTGGGGCAGGCTGGTCTTAAAACCAGGAATCGCTTCCAACTTATCAATCGTTCCCCCGGTATGTCCAAGACCCCGACCTGACATTTTGGCAACCGGTATACCCGCAGCAGCAACCAATGGGATGAGAACCAATGAAGTTTTATCCCCTACGCCACCGGTACTGTGTTTATCAACTTTTCGGCCCGGAATCGAAGATAAATTAATAGTGTCACCCGATTTTGCCATCTCCAGGGTCAGGTAGGTACATTCATCAAAGGTCATTCCTTTAAAAAACACCGCCATACACCAAGCGCTCATCTGATAATCGGGAATTTGACCCGCTACAAAACCGGAGATTAAATAATGAATCTCCTCCCTGGTCAGCTCGCCGCCTTCACGCTTTTTCCAGATTAAATCATAAACTCTCATGCTGTCTCCTCAAAAATAGCTTTACCCATTAATTTGGCTGGCAAACTCTTCTCCGACCGGCCAGGGTTCCAAATTAAACCAGTGGCATAGGGAAGCGGCGATATCGGCAAAAGTACCCCGAATACCTAAATCGATTCCATCCGGCAAACCCGGTCCTACTATCAATAAAGGAGTGTATTCCCGGGAATGGTCCGTACTCGGGGTAGTCGGATCACCGCCATGATCCCCGGTGATAATCATCACGTCACCCCGCCGGAGTTTGGGCAAATTTTGGCCCATCCAAGTGTCAAACTCTTGTAAAGCCTTGGCATATCCAGTTGGATCATTTCGATGGCCATATAACATATCGAAATCAATACAATTGACAAAAACCAAGCCCTTAAAATCCCGCTCTATCAACTCACTAGTGAACGCCAAGGTCTCCTGGTTGTTATGAGTGTGATTCGAATCAGTCAGTCCCTGGTAACTAAAGATATCTTCCAGTTTCCCGACGCCATAAACAGTTAATCCTTTTGCTTTAATTCGGTCCAAAGCAGTAGGACCGAATGGCTTTAATGAGAAATCCTTACGCCCGGGTGTGCGATAGAACGAACCCGGCTTTCCCAAAAACGGACGCGCGATGACCCGGCCCACCGCATGTTCTCCCCCAAGCATTTCACGAGCCGTTTCACAGTATTGATATAGTTTTTCCAGGGGGACGATCTCTTCGTGAGCGGCAATTTGAAAGACGCTGTCCGCCGAAGTATAAACGATCAATTGCTGGGTCTTAAGATGCTGAGCACCCAACTCATCGATGATCGCAGTCCCTGAAGCCGCTTTGTTACCCAGAACACCATGCCCGGTTTTGCGGGAAAACTCCGCAATGATCTCGGCGGGAAATCCATGCGGATATACCGGAAAAGGCTTATCCAAAATTAAACCCGCCATCTCCCAATGACCGGTAGTAGTATCCTTACCTGCCGAACGTTCCGCCATTTTTCCAAAGACCTTACCCATGACATCACCGGAAACACCCTGAATCGAAGTTAATCTTCCCAGACCGGCCGTTTCTAAATTGGGTAATGTTAAACCGCCCACCGCTTTGGCAGTATTAGCTACCGTATTACTTCCCTGATCACCGTAAAGATCAGCGTCCGGGAGTTCGCCTACCCCCACTCCATCAAGAACAATTAAAAAAATTCGCTTGGTTTGCATTTTCTCCCCCATATTTATGAATTAAGATTTTGTAAAAAAGCTGGTGAGGGCTTGCCGAGATAGTAACCCTGACCGAAAGTAACGCCGATTTCTTTTAAAATCCCGGCTACTTCGGCACTCTCTACAAATTCAGCTACCGTTTCTATATGAAGGTTTTTGGCCAAATCATACATCGCCTGGACCAAACATCGTAAGGTTGGATCACTATCCAGTGTTCGGATAAAAGTACCATCTAATTTTAATTGGTTAATCGGGAGGTTTCGCAGATAATAAAAAGAGTTAAATCCGGCTCCGAAATCATCAAGGGCAAAACGGCAACCAACTGATTTTAAACGCTTAATCCATTCCTCCGCCAAATTTAAATCTTTGACTACCGATGTTTCAGTGATCTCAAATCCGATCCTTCCCGGTTCAATCCCATATTGTAACAAATTATCTTCAATATAGACCAGGAACTCCTCATCCGCCAGGCTATATCCGGAAAGGTTCATAAAGATCCGAATATCAGGACGTTCATACAGAGTATAAATAACATGCTTAACTACCCAGCGATCAATCTGGGGCATCAACCCAAACTGTTCAGCAGCCGATATAAAAACATTGGGCATGATGATCGTTCCGCTAATACTAAGTCGTAGTAATGCTTCATAATGTTCAACCTGGTTATCTTCCAACCGGATTACCGGCTGAAAATAAAGCATAAATCCATCTTCCTCCAAAGCATCTTTAATTTGGGATACGAGCTCATTCGTTTGGGAGAGGAGTGACATCGTGTTATCTTCGGGATAATACATGACTACCCGGTTTCGGCCTTGGCGTTTAGCGCTATACATGGCCGTATCCGCCTGAGATATGATTGTTCCTTGATCACTATTACCGTCAACCGGTACGATTCCTATACTCAGTCCGAGATGAAAACTATGATTTTCAAAGGCAAAACGATGTTCTTCAATTGATTGGCAGATCCGTTCTGCCACCACTTTGGCCTCAAGAGCGTTTTCACCCTCTAGCAGCAAAGCAAATTCATCGCCGCCAAACCTGGCCAATAAATCTGTAGTGCGCAACTGTTCTTGCAACAAACCGGTGACTGTAACCAGAACTCTGTCACCCGTCGTATGCCCGAGAGTATCATTGACAAATTTGAAATTATCAAGATCCATCAACATAAAGGTGCTGGGAGTACCCCGGCGGGCGCGGGCTACTCCTCTTTTTAAGGAATTCTCCAATAAACGGCGATTGGGTAAACTGGTTAGCTGATCATGAGTTGCCAGAAAGCCAAGCTGTTTCTCCTGTTGTTTACGTTTTGAATCAAGCGCCTCTAACTGACCAGCCATTTTATCAAAGGAATGAATTAAAAAATCCAATTCATCCTGGTGACTTGGCTTCTGTCCTTTTTGGTTTGACTGTATATCCGACAGCCGAATATCAAATCGCCCCTCTGCTAAGGTGCTGAAACCGTTTAAAAGCAATGCGATTCTTTTGCCCAATATCGAATTGGTTAAAAAATAGATTACGATCAGTAAAACTAAAATTGCCGTGATTGTATATAAAAGCGTAATCAAAAAAGCTTGTTTGCTCTGTTTCTCCAATAGTTGCTTGGAAAATGCAATCTTTACCAAGAGCGGAGGTTGAGATTTATGGATAACCGGCAGGTAAGTATCCAGAGATTGGGCGGTTTCACGGAAAATTCGTTCCTGGGCGGTAATTGCCGGTACAGACCGTTCGGTTTCGCCGATATAAGCTACATTATTATGAGCCAATACGCGGCCTTGCCGATCTAATACCGAAACCTCCATTAAATCCACAGAACTATTAAAAATCTGTTCACAAAGATTGCTCAAACCATAAAGCGATTTCGACGAACCGCCGACTTCCAAGCTAAAATTTACTTTCTGCCATAATGGATAAATCAGCGCCTGGCCCCGTAAAAAAATTTGCATCGCGGTATTGCGGCGAGTTAAATTTTGATAAAAAAATGCATGAATTGCGATAATGATTAAAACCGTAACTCCAAGCGTACGAAACATATTTACTGAAATACGCGGTGTTTTCATTGCAGATACCTTTCAAAATAAGCCCGCACTACGGGATCAAAAAGTTTAAGAGCCTCCTTGGAAAACTCCCGACCCACCCGGCGAAAACTATCGTTCTCCGGAGTGATCACTGTCATCTTGCTTGATCTGATTTTGGCAAGATAATATTTGTTTCGTTCGGCTATCAAACGACGTTGCCGAAAACGAGCATCTTGTAATAAGGAAAAGATCATCTTCATTTCGGTGGGCGATAGTTTCGTATGCAAGGAATTACCGGTCAAAACGACCAGCGGATCAAAGGTATGTTCACTAAGGGTTAAATATTGTTGATACTTTCCCAATTCATTGGTATAAATGATAGGGATCGAGTTTTCCTGACCCTCGATAATTCCCCTTTTAAGGGCAGGAATCACTTCACCCCAATCCATCGAAGTCGGGACTGCCGCCAATTTTGTAAAAAAAGCGATATCAATAGGATTTTGCATAACCCAGATATGCAAATCCAATAAATCCCCCGGTTTCTTTACCTGAATGGACCGGGTGGTTATGGAACGAAAACCGTTTTCCCAATAGCTAATGCCGGTCAATTCACTCTCAGCCAGTGATTTCAAAACATATTGGCCGGGTTCACCATCTAAAGCCTGATTGGCTTGTTCCTCGGAATTAAAAAGATATGGCAATTCCCAAATGTTCATGACATGCGCAAATGATGATAAAGATGCCGCTGAGACTATGGCAAAATCCAGTGTCCCTTTTTGGACCATTTTTACGAGCTCTATCTCCTGTCCAAATTGCATATTGCCATATACCTCTACAGCAATCCTGCCATTGGTTTTGTTTCGTATTTCCTGTGCTACCTCTTCGGCAACGGTATGCGTAGGATGTTCCAATTTTTCTCCATGCGCCAGTCTTAATATGACCGATGGTGTTCCGGCTTCGGATGATTGATTTGCCATGATAGCACATGCGATTCCCGATAATAAATTTGGATCATTAAAGAAACAAATCAATAAAACAAGGAAAACAAGGATTATGCTCAAAACGCAACTTCTTTTTTCCCTGGGCCAAAAAGAACCAATCATTCCAAGATACCCCATCTGTAAATAATCACTATATAATTCGTCAGTCTCGATAATTTTCCTCTTAAAAATCGAGACGGGCTCCCTTAAACAATAGTCCGGTTTTATTAGCGACTAAAAAAGAAAGAAAACACCATTTTTATGACTAATTTAATTGTTCCAAACGTTCTTTTATCTTAGCGGCTTTCTCCTGAAATGCCGCTAATTTTTCGCGTTCTTTGGCAACCACTTGGGGTGGAGCTTTGGTACTAAAAGCCGGGCTTTCGATGCGCGCTATGATCTTTATTATTTCCCCCTCCAACTGGCTTAGCTCCTTGGATAAGCGCTCTTTCTCTTTGACGGCATCAACCAAACCGGCCACCGGCATAAAAATAGTGATGCCTGCCGCAACCGCACTGATGGCTTTCTCCACTTTAAAATTTTCATCATCAACGAGTTGCGAGCTTCCAACTCCGGCCATGCTGGAAATATACTGAATATTACGTTCCAAGGCAGCTTTTTTCTCCGCCGAACTCACCAATATTGCCTCCACTTTCTTCTGAGGCTGCACATTAGCTTCAGCCCGAATATTACGAATAGTCCTGACAACCTCAATAATGGTTTCCATTTCATTCTCGGCGGTGGAAAACTGAAGCTTTCCATTCTGAGTAGGCCATTTCGCTATCATAATACTTTCGCCTTCATGCGGCAACGCCTGCCAAATCTCTTCCGTCAAGAACGGCATAAATGGATGCATGAGTTCCATTGTCTGCCGCAATACCCTGGTTAAGATCGATTGAGCAATCATCCGTTCCAAAGAATTCTCCTCCTGATAAAGACGGGGTTTGGAAAACTCAATATACCAGTCGCAATACTCACTCCATAAAAAATCATATAATAATGACGCTGCAGCTCCTAAATCAAAACGTTCCAGTAACCGAGTAACTTCTGCAGTAACCGTTTCCATGCGGGACAAAATCCATTGATCCGGAAGTGTCAACCATTCTGAAGGGAGAACATTATTTTCGCCAATCGCAAAAGAATTCAACATGGAGGAATGAAGATCGCCGACTAGATCGCCCTCAGTTTTAGCTTTCTCATAATGCATCAGCACAAACCGGGCGGCATTCCAAATTTTATTGGTAAAATTGCGACTGCCTTCAACTTTTTCCATTTGAAAACGTTGATCCTGCCCCAAGGCGGTCCCGGTTGCCAAGGTGAACCGTAAGGTATCGGCGCCAAATTGGTTAATGATATCTTGGGGGTCGACAATCGTCTCCGGCCGCGATTTACTCATCTTTTTGCCATATTTATCAAGCACCAGACCATGAATTAAAACCTTCTTGAAAGGTTCCTCGTTTTGAGATTCCAGCCCCATGAAGATCATCCGGGCCACCCAAAAGAAAATGATATCTCTACCGGTAACCAATACTGAGGTAGGATAAAAATGTTTCAACTCAGCGGTTTCTTGCGGCCATCCCAGGGTAGAGAACGGCCATAGTCCGGATGAAAACCAAGTATCCAATACATCCGAGTCTTGTTCCAGTTTTTTACTACCGCATTTGGGGCAGACTGTAGGTTCGGTACGGGCGGCGATCACTTCACGACAATCCTCGCAATACCAGACCGGAATACGATGTCCCCACCACAATTGGCGTGAAATACACCAATCCCGAATATTCTCCAGCCATCCCAGATAAATTTTGGTAAAACGTTCCGGTACAAATTCAATTTTTCCATCAATCACCGCTTTAATAGCCGGCTCAGCCAAGGGTTTCATCTTTACAAACCATTGTTTAGAGATTAATGGCTCAATAATAGTGTCGCAGCGATAGCACTGACCCACCGCATGATTGTGCTCTTCCACACCCATCAGGTATCCTTGCTGCTCCAACTCTAGAACCAAAGCAGTCCGGCATTCATACCGATCCATGCCTGCATATTTGCCGGTATCCGGCGTCATTTTAGCATCAAAATCAATCACAGTTATCTGGGGCAGATTATGGCGCATGCCCATTTCAAAATCATTAATATCATGGGCGGGAGTCACTTTCACGGCTCCGGTGCCAAAATTCATATCCACATAAGCGTCGGCAATGATCGGGATTTTCCTGCCTATGATCGGCAGAATTACTGCTTTACCGATTACATTCTTATAGCGTTCATCCTCGGGATGAACCGCTACTGCGGTATCGCCGAGCATGGTCTCGGGTCTAGTGGTAGCTACCTCAATAAAACCGCCGCCATCGGCGAAAGGATAACGGATATGCCACAGATGCCCCGCCCGGTCCTCATGCTCGACTTCAATATCGGAAATCGTGGTATGGCATTTGGGACACCAGTTGATCAAGTAACTACCCCGGTAGATTAATCCCTTTTCATAAAGCTTAATAAAGATCTCGCGAACCGCCGCCGAGCACCCTTGATCCATGGTGAAACGTTCCCGATCCCAATCGCAGGAAGCTCCCATCCGTTTCAATTGTTTGATGATGGTCCCGCCGTACTGTTCTTTCCATGACCAGACCCTTTCCAAAAACTTCTCCCGTCCCAGATCATGCTTTGAAAGGCCTTCCCTGGCCAAAGACTCTTCCACCCTTGCTTGAGTGGCAATACCGGCATGGTCGGTGCCCGGCATCCAAAGGGCATTATAACCCTGCATTCTCCGCCAGCGGATCAAGACATCCTGTAAGGTATTGTCCAAAGCGTGTCCCAGATGAAGCACCCCGGTAACATTGGGGGGCGGGATGACGATACAATAAGGCTTTTTATCCTTTTCCACCTCGGCATGAAAATATTTCTTATCCAGCCAAAATTGATACCATTTTTCCTCTACACTCTGGGGATTATAAACCGTTGATAAACTCATGAAAAAAACCTCCTTTAAAAAATAAAAAAGACTATCGCCTTAACAAGGACGAAAGTCTCAACCTCCGTGGTACCACCTAATTTCCCGATATCCGGGCACTTTTACGCTGTAACGGGCGACCCCGACCGGAGCTATTATAACGCTCAACTATCCATTTATCGATAGCGTAAAGCGTTAGTTCACTAAATATTATTTCATAATAATTTTTTAATCCGGTAACTCCCAGGCGACCTTCAACTTTCTACAGCAAGGCCTTGCACCAACCGGCCTCTCGCTTATCCCGAGAAAGTTTACTCCTCCTGATCACTGTTATTTAATTATTTGGTTGCGCTTATTTGCTTTTTGTTTGATTATACAATTAACAAATTTGAGTGTCAAGCAATCGCCAAGATTTTATGACATTCCGGGAAAACTAAAGCCACTGCCAAAAGCAGGAAACTATGGAAATTCAAAGAATCCATTCCATGGTTTTTATATGGTTCAATCCGAATTGTTTCTTCAAATCCGAAAATCGAACCTTTCCGATTCTCCCATTCCATTACTGATTAACAATAATACCCCAAAGGCTAATCAAATCTGCTGCTTGAAACATATTAATAATCGCTCCTTTTAGTTCAATCGGAGGAATGGATACCACTGGTGCGACAAACTCATTATTGGTAAAATCCACTGTTGCCAACATTGTTTTGAAAAAGTTATTCTTTACAAATTTGGAATCCATCGCGACAAATCTTTTCAGTTTTGATTCAACCATAGATGATTCCGTAAAATCAATGTGATCAAATAAGACATCCGTCATTTTTGTATTATTAAAACTTGAATACTGAAAATTTGATTGTTCAAAAGTTGTTTGCTTTACAACCGTGTCGCTCATATCTATGCCAATACATTTACAGGATACAAATCGGCATCGTTCAAAATAGGCTCCTGCAAATTTACTGTTTGACAAGTCACAAGATTGAAATACAACATCAACAAAACTCGCTTTTTCAAAGTCACAATGATGAAAGGTGCAATTCTCGAAAATGCTCTTTCGGATATCAATTTTTAAAAATTCCGCGCCTTCAATTCGTTCTTCATAACTTCCCATGTTAAAAATTGGAGATTCTTCCAATAGAAAGTCCTGAGTATACTTAGAAAAATCATCAATCCGAATGAGTTCTTTTGATATTTGTGGACGAATAATATTCATATTATCATTTCCTTTTTTCACTTACTATAACCCCTCGATGGATTGATATTTCTCTAAATATAAACCTTTTCTACATAAGGCGAGGTCATCAAGCCGAGCAAACTCCAATAATTGGGCAAAAATCGGACCACTTGACCTACTTTCAACCTATCCTTGGCTGCCATCACCAGGTAATCGCTACTGCCTCCCAATACCGTAAGGCCGGGATCCAACGGGGCTAAACCGCTAAGTGGCGTATCTTGGTGCCCCAGGTTGACTAATAACCGGATTCCCGGCTCTACCTTAGGCAGCTCCGGTTTGCGACCGAAAGCATCCAAACCGGTTTCACCATCCGGCTCTGCCGGTTTCCACTGGGCTTGAATGATCTCCGCCTCGACCACAAAGGCATCACGGAACAAATCAGGAAGTAGATTTCCGGTCAAGGTTTCCCGGCCCAACAACATTCCTTCCCCAATCCGTAAATGGTTTATCCCGGTAGGTAACGTGCCTGAATATAACAATGGCAAACTGCTGGAGTTCCCACCGGATATATAATCCAGCGTCACTCCCAGCTCTGCTTCAATAATATTGGCCAAAGTCACCAATTTGTCTAATTTAGCTC
>DNPP01000380.1:0-10623 GCA_003501365.1 Bacillota bacterium | reverse complement strand
TGACGGCATCACTCCGGCGAAACACGAAAAATTGGTTCCCAGACCCTGAAGATGGATATTCTTCAGTTTAAGACATTGACTTGCCAGTTTAAGCAGCTCCTCCTCCAGTACTCCTTCCCGGCGGTCTCCCAGATCAACCATTAAGAAGACTTGATGATTGCCGGCCGATTGATTGAGGGTTTCCAAGACGGCTGACTCGGTGTTAAGGCTGATATCGCTATATTGTACAACCTCGGTCATCCGGCTTAAGGCCGGTAACCGCAACAGCATTTTATGGACTTCCCGGCCGGTTTTTATCTTCGCCAGGTTCTCCAAACGGGAATCGCCGATTTCGATGAGACCGGCTTCAATCAATGCGCCGATAATCCTACCGTCACCGGCTACCCCCTTAACAACTCCGGTCAATGTAACTCCGGCATGAATACACTGGTCATTAATTTTCCGGTAATTATGGACAATCTTCGCGATATCAATCAATACCCGAGGTAACTTATTCATCTTTCCCGGCTTCTCCTAAGCCGGTAAATGCCTTGATCTTTCGTAAATACTCCCGGATCGTCTGTTCATAGCCGCGTTCGCTTGGTTCATAGTAATGGTGTCCCTTTAAGTTAGCCGGCAAATAGTCTTGTTCAACATATCCACCCTCATAATCGTGAGGATATCGATAACCGATGCCATCACCCAATTTCTGAGCACCCGGATGGGATGAATCCCGCAAATGAGACGGCACCAATTGATTCTCTTCCTGTTGCACCTCGGCCATGGCCTGATGGATTGCCTGACAACTGGCATTGGATTTTGGTGCGGTGGCAATATAAATTGCCGCCTGGGCCATCGGTATTTGCGCTTCCGGTAAGCCCACCATTTCCACAGCCTGAGCCGCCGCAGTCGCCACCAGTAATGCCCGGGGATCGGCGTTGCCGACATCCTCGGCGGCATGAATCATCATTCGCCTGGCGATAAACTTGGGATCTTCTCCGGCGGTCAACATTCGCGCTAAGTAATAAACTGCGGCGTCCGGGTCAGAACCGCGCATCGATTTAATAAACGCCGATATTGTATCGTAATGAGCCTGGCCGTCTTTATCATATACCAACGGCCGTTGTTGAATGCAATCGGATATAATAGCCAACGTCAGATGACGAATCCCGGTTGCCGGATCCGGTTTAGTGGTTAATGCCGCCAGCTCTAAGGCGTTCAAAGCCATTCTGGCATCGCCATTGGCGATATTGGCCAAATGATCCAGGGCATCGGCATCAAACTCGACTTGCATTCCACCTAATCCCCGTTTCACATCGGTAAGCGCTGCATTGATAATTACCTTTAAATTGGCCGCCGTTAATGAAAATAGCCGGATGATCCTACTGCGGGATACTAAAGGCGAATTAACTTCGTAGAGCGGGTTTTCCGTGGTTGCCCCGATCAACAAAATCGTTCCTTCTTCCACCGCAGGTAATAAGGCGTCCTGTTGCGACTTACTAAAACGATGGATTTCATCTACAAAAAGAATAGTTTTCTTCTGGTACAGTTTATAACGTTCTTTTGCTTCCGAAATAACTTTGCGAATATCGGCCACTCCGGCAGTTACCGCATTGATGCTCTCAAAGTGGGAACTGGTGTTTTCCGCAATAATTTTGGCCAACGTAGTTTTTCCCGTTCCCGGAGGCCCATAAAAGATCATCGAGGTCAAACGATCGGCTTCAATAGCCCTGCGCAAAAGGCGTCCGGTTCCGACAATCTCATCCTGTCCGACAAATTCATTTAAGGTGCGCGGACGCATTCTAGCTGCCAAGGGAGCTTCTTTCTGCCGTTGTTCTTCGGAAATACTTGAAAATAAATCCATTTTGTTCATCACTCCATCACCATTTGGATCGCCTAATCAACTGATCTATCTTTTACCAAAAGTCGCATAATCCTGCTTGAACTAATGATTTAATATTCGGTTGTAAAGATTTCCGGTCGATCCAAACCCCAAAGGCTGTTATAATAACTAGTACTTATTTTTTTCTGGTGCAAAGGAGGTAGTGACATGTTTTTTAAAAATCCGGCAATCTTTAAAAAAATATCCACCCTCAAATTGACTTATCTATTCGGAGGAGTATTGATCATTATTTCAGCAATTGGAGGAATAGTGTTTTTGGGGAATGAGCATCACCAACCGGGGCTATCCCACAAGAAGGCTGAACAAGTGAACCGACCTGAGGCTGCAGTCAAAATAAATAATCCCTTGGTTTCAAAAAATGTCAATCGTCCTAATTTATCAAATAACCTTGGCAATCGCTCTAGACCAATTCCGGCCAAATCGATATCCGAAGCGGAATTGCCAATGCTAGCCAGGATCATTCATGCCGAAGCCGGTGGGGAATCATTAAAAGGTCAAGTAGCAGTGGGAGCAGTATTATTAAACCGGATAAAATCGGGACACTTCCCCCGGACTTTAAAAGCCAATATATTTAGGCCAGGCGAATTTGAATCGGTATCAAACGGCTATATCTGGTCCGGTAGTCCCACTGATGCTTCGTATCGGGCAGCCCGTTTAGCACTGAACGGTTGGGATCCCACCTATGGGTCTTTATATTTCTTTAACCCGGCCAAGACCCGTTCCCGTTGGATATGGAGCCGTCCCATTACCGTTATCATCGGCAAACACAACTTCGCCGGTTAGGCTTTTTAGTTAAAACCCTAAACAACCCTCTGACTCCATATATAATTGGAATAGAGGGTTGTTTGATTTTATCCATTGTCGCCAAGTTTTTTGTTCCAATCCTCGCCGGGATTGGTTTTCTTGATCTTCAGCACTTCCACCGAACCCTTGGAACTTACCAAAAACCGCGTGACCCGGCCAAAGCTTTCTTTATAATCGAGTTGCCAATGATCGTAATCATAATCAACGTCTTGTAACTTACCCAATCGGATATCTTTATACGCGGCCCAAGTCTCAACAGCCCTTTTGGCTTTGGAGAGCGTAGTGATCTCTCCGACTTTAAGATCTCCGGTATTGCTAAAGATTTTCCAATCATATTTTGGAGAGAAGCCTGCTACTTGAGCCGGGAGCTCCCAATCTCCGGATTTGAGAGCAACCGTCACCCGGTAAGGTCCGGAAATTTTTTGTTTGCGAATATTTCCGGCATGGAAATTAAGTTCAATCAATTGATGATCCGGCGACCAGGTAAACGGCACTACCGTGGTCCCCACCGCTACCCAACGCCCGTTCTTCATCGCTTCAAGGTTGCCGGTGACAATAAACTGGCCTTCCTGATACGACTTAAGAGCCAAACTAAACTTTACTGTTTCCGCCAATTGATCATGATCGGCGTCAAGTAGGCTAAAATTACCCGGTACTTCCAACTCTACCTGTTGGTCGAGTACAACCTCAGTAGGCGCCGCTCCGGTTGGAATCATAAACATCATCAGAACAATTAGAATTGCCGATGCAACTAAAATTTTTTTCAACAAAAAAATCACTCCGTTATATCCATTATATTTTCGGAGTAATTTCAATATTGGATCTGACAATCCTTTATGTAAAATACGCCAACTATGAGAATGCTAACCTTCGAACTGCATTTAGGATAGCGGTTTTATTCAAAGGTTTAAGGATGAAATCATGCGCTCCGGCTTTCAAAGCTTCGATAATGGTGCTCCGGGACGAACTCGAACTGCAGATAATGATTTTCACCTGGGAGTCTTTGGCTTTGAAAAAACAAATCGCATCAATCGCGTCCCAATCGCGGGTATAAAGATCCTTAATGACTACTTGGGGACGAATTTGGTTAAATTGGGCATTAACCTCACTATAAGTTCCGGCTTCATAAACTTCATAGCCGGCTTCGACCAAAATATCCTTGAGCATCACTCTGACCAGAGGTGAATCATCAACAATCAAAATTTTCACCTTTACACCCTCAATCCAATCAAAATAACATCAAGATATTCTTGACAAATATTCTTTTAAAAAAACGATTCTCCTTCCAAAATTTTCAAAATTAATGGCTGGGAGGTACCGCTCCGCTGTGGACCTGATAACTCCAATTGCGGCCTTGGTTATTATCCCAATTTAGGGCATCATCCCGAAAACAAAAATTAAAACTGCTGGGCTCTTCAACCTGAAGGGCGACAGACCAACCGCCATCCCGGGTTTTTTTCATCGGGAGATCCACGATTTTCTGCCATTCCCGGGAGCCATAACCGGCATGCAAGAAAACCTTACTCGCGCCGGATTCAGCGAGTAACCCTTTATATTTAATTTTAACCTCTTCCCCCAGGGTTATCGGCACCGGTTCCAAATAAATGCCATCCACCATCTCAACAAGTTTTTTACTGGGCATCCGCATCATCCTCCATTAATTCGCTAATTTTAGTTTATCCCGTAACTTACGATTTACTCTACGAATTTGTCGTAACCCTTGAATTACTTGATTTCAAGGATGGACGATCGACTTGGACACGACAACAAAAAAAGCGCCTTTTCGGGCGCATAATCTTTACGAAACTAACTAATTTGAATCAACCGTAATTACTTTTTCTCACCCTTCCAAGAATCCTTCAGCGAAACAACCTGATTGAAAATCAGGTTGCCGGAACGTGAATCAGGATCTACCGCAAAATATCCTTGTCTTAAGAACTGATAGCGATCACCGGGTTTTGTCACTGCCAAACTGGGCTCAACCAAACAGTTTGTCAGTTTTTGAAGGCTATTCGGGTTTAAATTACTCTTGTAATCCCCTTCTACATCATCCGGGTTTTCAACCTTAAACAGATGATCATACAATCGTATTTCAACCGGTAAGGCATGCTTTGCCGATACCCAGTGCAAAGTGCCTTTAACTTTTCTGCCATCCGCTGACCAACCACCCCGGGTCTGGGGATCATAAGTACAATGGAGTTCACTAATCGTTCCCGAATTCGGATCCTTAACAACATTGGTGCAAGTGACATAATAAGCATGTTTTAAACGCACTTCACGGCCGGGAGACAACCGGAAAAATCCTTTCGGGGGCTCTTCCATGAAATCATCTTGTTCAATATATATTTCACGGGAAAAAGGAACTTTTCTGGTACCGAGCTCCGGGTTTTCCGGATTAATCTCGGCGTCGAACTCCTCGACTTTGCCCTCCGGATAATTATCGATGATCACCTTGAGCGGCCGCAGGACACCCATTACCCGGGGCGCTTTTATATTTAAATCTTCGCGCAAACAGTGTTCAAGCAGAGCGATGTCAACGGTACTATTACTCTTAGCCACTCCGATCCGTTCACAAAAGTTACGAATGGACTCCGGAGTATAACCACGCCGCCGCAAACCGGAAATAGTCGGCATCCGGGGATCGTCCCAGCCATTAACATAATTATTTTTCACAAGCTCAAGTAATTTACGCTTACTCATTACAGTGTAATTTAGGTTAAGTCGGGCAAATTCTATCTGTCGCGGCGGCTGCGGAAACTCATTCCGAAATTGCTCCAGTACCCAATCATAGAGTGGACGGTGATCCTCATATTCTAGAGAACACAACGAGTGGGTAATCCCTTCAATAGCATCCGAGATTGGGTGGGCATAATCATACATCGGATAAATGCACCACTGATCACCGGTTCGATGATGGGTAACCCGCCGGATTCGGTAAATGACCGGATCACGCATATTAATGTTCGGAGAGGCCATATCAATTTTGGCCCGCAATGTCCGGCAACCGTCCTCAAATTCTCCGGAGCGCATCCGCCGGAACAAATCAAGGTTCTCCTCCAACGGGCGATTCCGGTAGGGGCTTTCTTTCCCCGGTTCGGTTAAGGTGCCGCGATAATCTCTAACCTGATCCCCCGAAAGATCGCAAACATAGGCTTTATTATTCTTAATTAACTTTTCAGCGCATTGATAAAGTCTTTCATAATATTCGGAAGCATAGTAAAGCCGGTCTTCCCAGTCAAACCCCAACCAATGGATATCTTCCTGAATCGAATCTACATATTCGGTATCTTCTTTAACCGGATTGGTATCATCAAAACGAAGATTGCATTTCCCTCCGAATAAGAGAGCCATTCCAAAATCAATGCATAAAGCCTTAGCATGCCCGATATGCAAATAGCCGTTAGGTTCGGGGGGAAAACGCGTATGTACTCGGTGTCCATGCCTCCCGTTTTTAAAGTCATCATCGATAAATTCTTGAATGAAGTTAGAAATGACTGGATTTGATTTGTTTTCAGTTTCATTGGTTACTTTCTGAGTCTCCATTGGTTCGATCTTCCTCCTTAACTGTCAATCCACACCAAAAATATATTTTAAAAATCCCCCGAGTCGAACCAATCGATTCTTAACCAGCGATATGGTTCGTAAAGTTCTGACATAAATCTCACATTTAGTTTCTATTATAAACAATTTCTGATCATTTGCAAACTTATTTTACCAATTGAGCTTGTCTCAAACCTTTTTTTTTTGTCAATTATCAGGTATTTGCTCTTAGGCCATTTTTTACAGCAGCATTTTATAAAGCACTGCCGAATTCCATATAGGAAATCCCCGCATCAATTAAGGATAACCTAAGGAGGAAATTACATGTTCTTAGTCGCTTTTTTACTATTATGGTCCTATACCTCAAAGTATGAGGATTCGGAAACCAAACGGTAACCATGTCGCTGTCGTTTAAAAAACATGACCCAGCATGATATTAAAAGACCGATTGCTGCCGTCACCATAGCTAATGCCGAAATAAACCTGTCCTAAAATGGTTTGGCTCAAGAAACCAAGCGATAAATCCTTGTGTAAATCTTGATCAGCGGACCAATTTTCAAAAATGCCACCGGTTTCATACCACAAACCCAAATAAAGATCGCCCACGGTGAAAGGAAAAGTGCCTAATGATTTAAGATAGCCAAGATCGCCCAGTAGATAATTGTCACCGGATAACTCATTAATATGATAACTTCCCAATCGGAAAGGGCCTCCTAGCCGGAACTCTTGCAGGAGATCTGCATTGCCCGTAAAGGTGCTGCCGGCGGCAAAAAGACCAAAAATCAGATCTTTTTTGCCGGCGGGGAAGCATTTGATGAGCTGTGTTTCAACCTGACCCAAAGCTTCCGAACTTCCAGGGAGCGAGTTATACCAATTCGCTTCGAGTTTCCAGCTCACTCCTTTTCTAGCCAGTATCTCCTGATCGGTGGTATCCAAAGTCCATTTCAGCCTGGTTCTCCTGGTGCTGCCATCAAAATCGGAGCTTAAATCCTGGCCCAATTGCTGATGCAGGTCCTGATAACCCAGGACATAACCAAGACGCAATTCGGCACTTTTGCCAAATGCATAACCCAGATCAAGACCTGCCTCAAATTGATTATCGCCATAATCCGTGGTTCGACTGTCATTATAATAAATACTGCAATTTTCGCGTTTATTTTGAATGAAAGGCGCTGCGAACCACTGGCTGTTATAAAGCGGCTTATAAAGCTCACTCATGAAATACAATTCCGATCCGATTCCAACATCGGTTCGAAGTTCCGTACCCGGTCCCCAAGGATTAAAAGCCGTAACCCGGAAACGGGGGTTGATCTCTGCTTGCCTGTCATCCATATTCAGATTCAATGCGAAATGAATAAAAGGGGGACCGTATGGCTTTTCAATCACATCAATCACTAAAAAAGGGGTTCCGTTGATGATGCGGCACTCGTAACGCAGGCTTTCATAAAGTGAACTACCCATAATATCGGTCAAATCGGCTTCCAAACGGATCGGATCAAGCGGTTTATCGATATATCCCTGTAAGGCAGCTTTAATCACCGTTTCATTTTGAGGTGATGCTCCCTGGACCATAATTGCTTTAGGAATGATGTTGGCCACTCTTCGGCGTTGATTCCGTTTCTGCAAATACTTCTGCCAGTCTTCGTTATCTAATGCATATTTTTTAAGTTGTTCCGCCTGAGCCGCAGCCGCCGTATATCCATAATAAATAAAATGGTCAAGCGCTTTCCAGCTGAGCAAACCAAGCTGACCCATTTGCGGCCTTAAGACCACATCGGCCATTTTGGAAGTCTTACGTGAATTGCTTTCAACGACCGCATCCACCATGCCGAGTAAAATGATGCCATTATCATAATTGCGGGATTGGCGTTCCGCCGCATTCAAATGGACCGCAATCACCACATCGGCGCCCATCTGCTTGGCAATATCGGCCGGAACATTATCAAAGATCCCGCCGTCGATCAACAAGCGCCCATCCCGTTTCACCGGTGTAAAAATGCCCGGAACAGCCATGGTAGCCCGCATCGATTCTGCCAGCGAACCATTTCCCATCACAAATGGTTCCGAATGGTTCAAATCGGACGCCACACAACGATAGGGTATGGGTAATTCATCAAAATCGGTGACATCCGAGTAGGGAAGTACTATCCGGCTTAGCATCAGATTGATCCGATATCCGGCCATCCCCTGCGGCAATTGAATACTGTGATTCTTATATCCGAACTCCAACTCGGTGGAATAATCCCGTTGGTCTTCCTTGCGCCGGAAATCGACATTTTTTAAAGGCGGCGACGGTTCAAACATTTGGTTCCAATCAATACTCCGAAATAAACTTTCGATCTCATCCGCCGACATTCCCGTGGCATAACAACCGCCGATTAACCCTCCCATACTGGTACCGGCAATATAATCCAGTGGGATTTGGTTTTCTTCCAACCATTTTAAAACTCCGATATGGGCGAGTCCGGCAGCGCCGCCGCCGCCCAATGCAATACCTATTTTGGGCCGCCCGGGCTTGGTTATATTATCGGCTCTCACCGGATTGATAGCCATGCCGCATCCAAACAACAGACCCAGCATTACAACCCATAAACAAGCCTTTTTTATTAACCTGGTAATCAATTGGGTTTTCATATCAGCCATCCTTGGAAACTCAATAAATATTTGCCCTACTATTTCGTCCTCTTTATTCCAAATCCTTTAACATACCCTCGCTGAAATGACGCCCAAATAATTCCGGCCTTGGTTGAAGCAGACCTGGATTGAATAATCGATTTAAACCGAGATTAGACTTTTAATGAGATTGAAGTGGTGTAATGGAGGACGCCAAAAGGCCCCCAAGTAAAAACAAAAAAATTTTTTAAAGGTTTTTCTTTGCGTCCTTGGCGGCCGGCTTGGGGGTACAACAATTTAATATTTCGTAACCGTTTTGCACAATATTAATTTCCAAATACCGTATGGCCGGACATGGCCATCATCTTATATACTTATATACCTATCAATACTTTGATGCCTATTTTGATTAAGGCAATCACAAAAGCGGTAAATACTCCATAAACAATTACCGCCCCTGCCAATTCAAACATTTTTCCTGCCACACCCAGAACAAAACCTTCGCTGCGATGTTCAATAGCAGCCGAGGCGATGGAATTGGCAAATCCGGTTACCGGGACAGCAGTTCCGGCTCCGCCCCACTGGGCCAAACGGTCATATATCCCGAGACCTGTGAATAAAACCGAGAGCATAATTAGTATCGCAACCGTAGGGTTACCGGCAGCATTTTCGGTAAATTTAAAGTAAGTTATAAAAAACCATTGAATTGCCTGCCCCAACGTGCAGATACTACCCCCTACGATAAAAGCCCGGATCATATTGAGAAATAAAGGACGTTTCGCTTCTCTAGCCTTTGCCAATATTTGATATTGATTTTGAGTTTGACTCAATTTCGGTTTTTTCTTAAGAAACGGCATCTAAAGCACCTCTCGCGATTAATAGTCAATTACTTCAAAAATCTCGATGCGAAAATATTGTTTTCATAATCTCCATTAATAGTCCGATGATATTCTGGCAATTTTTTGATTTCTTACTAAAAAGAGTTTATTTTACTTGGGATACCATTCCCGAACTGTCCGGAAATATATTAAATTTTTGTTTAAATTAAGGATTCAGTAGTCTTAGCCTGAAAAAGCATAAAAGCCATAGCAATGATGAGATAATTTTGTTAAATCGTTTAAATTGGTTACTGGATAGTTATTATACTATCTTCCTTTTGTTGAAAAAAGCAGCCAAGCTTAATAAAATGAATTTTGTAATTAGCACTCATCTTTTATGAGTGCTAATAAAATTGCAAGGAGGGATATTATGGACATCAAACCTTTAGGAGAAAGAGTCGTTGTAAAAGTCTTGGAGAGTGAAGAGAAGACCAAAAGCGGCATTGTTCTACCGGATAACGCCAAGGAAAAACCTCAAACGGGGAAAGTTTTGGCGGTTGGAACCGGGAAAGTACTCGATAACGGGCAGAAACTTCCTTTGGAAGTTAAGACCGGCGATAAAGTGCTTTTCGCCAAATACGCCGGGACTGAAGTAAAACTTGACGGCGAAGAATACATGGTCTTGAAAGAAAACGACATTCTGGCGATTATCACAAACTAAATTTTTCAAATCTAGTTAAATAAATCGTCTACCGAAAATTTTATCATCGGAGGTAAACATAATGGCAGGAAAACAAATTTTATTTGATGAAGAAGCTCGTCATGCATTGGAAAGGGGTGTAAATACCCTGGCCGATGCTGTTAAAGTAACTTTAGGCCCTAAAGGCCGAAATGTAGTTTTAGAGAAAAAATACGGTTCACCGACCATCACCAATGATGGAGTAACCATAGCCAAAGAAATTGAGC
>DNPP01000373.1 GCA_003501365.1 Bacillota bacterium | reverse complement strand
GGGGGAGCGAGGGTGACGGAGACCGAACCGGCGGTTAAATACTATCAGACCCATGACTTAATTGGAACAGTATTGGATTATGATCCGAAAACAGCCAAATTGCTCGTTGGAGTAAGGAATCATCTGACTGCCGATGATCAGCTCGAATTGTTATTGCCGCAGGAAGACATAACTCTCGATCCATCCCAAATGACCGACTTACATGGAATGCCGATTCGTCAGGCCCATAATAGTTATCAAATATATATACCGGTTTCGAAAGAGGCGCCGGTAGGTGCGGTCATTCGCCGTAAAATCCATCAGGACGAAAGAATCGGAAAATAAAAGTGAAAAATTTTTAAAATTTGTGGAAAATAAAGCACTCCGTCTAAATTTAAACGGGGTGCCTTTTTATGAGTGTTTTTTTGATAAGTGATTAATTTAATTACTTAATGGTGAGATGAATCGTCCGATACTTGCACTAAAGCCACCAAGAGTACGACTGTTAATAACGCAACCATTGGGTCGAGCGGACGGTAATCCGGACCGTGCTCTCTCTGATGTCGGGGGCCGCCGTGACCAGGTCCGTGTCCATAGTGATCTTCCAAATCCAAACTATATAAGTTTTGGCTATCTGCCTGGTAAGTCCCAAGTGAATCGGGATTGTAGGTATCGATGGTGCCGCTAAAACCTTCAGTTGAAATGTTGCTATTCGCGCCCAAATCTAAATTGGCGGCACCTGCTGCAAAGGTCTTCATTCCTGTAAAAAGCATAAGCGAACTTATTAATAACATAACCAGTAATTTTCTTCGCATTGCTATTTCCTCCTAATCCCTAAATATGATATTGGACTACTAATCGGCTAAAAATCTTTAAATTTTCTTTGAAAATGACAGCTAAGCAAAAATCTTTTTTTAATTTGTACATCCTTTTTTGGTTGATTGAATCTTATGCGCTGAAGGTTATTTGTATGCCAATTATCAATCGGTCATGTCGAGTATTCCTTCCCGGATTGGAAAAACTAACCGCTGGAGGTATACTCAAAAATGCATTTTGGAACGGAACTTTATTTGGCAACGGGTTTGAGTTTCTTAGGGTTGGGTATTTTAGGTCTGCTTTTATGGAAGCCGGCATTTAATGTATGGATGGATGCATTTGTGAAACGCCTTCTCAAAGACCCATATCCGGAGAATATTGGGGAGATGTACAATGTCTTTCATAAGGTTGGGGTACAGAATGTATTGGAGACCGATCTTAGAGGGGCGAGCGGCGAAGTACTGCAACGGCCCTTCGGGACTCCTCGAAGGTATTCGGAATGGGACAGGTTATTATTGAATCCGGTTTACCTATCCAGAAAGCCGGTGCCGGAGTCACTTGAGATTGAGACCAAAGTAACCATCGGGCCCCAAGCCAAAAGACCTTTAGAAATTGATATTCCGTTGATGATCGCCGGAATGGCTTATGGGATCGGTTTATCTTTAAATGCCAAATTGGCATTGGTCAAAGGGGCGAATCAGGAGAAGACTGCTGTAAATAGCGGTGCCGGTCCCTATCTCCCGGAAGAACGCAAACATGGGGATCGGTTGATCATTCAGTATCACCGGGGCAGCTGGGGCAAGAACGAAGAATGGTTACGGCAAGCTAACGCTGTAGAAATCCAATTAGGAACTGGGGCTTTAAGCTCTGCTCCGGTATATATAAAACCTCAAGACCTTAGCCCTGAGCTTCAGAGTTATATGCATCTAGGCCGAGATGAAGGATTGAGTTTCAATGCCGCTTTTGATAATGTGAAAAGCGGTCCAGAATTAACAAAATTAGTAAATTATTTACGACAAATAACTAACGGAGTGCCGATTGGCGTGAAGATTGGTGCGACGCATTTATTGGAAGCAGAGTTGCAAATTATTACCGCTGCCGGCATTGATTTTCTAACTATTGACGGCAAAGAAGCCGGTACTTATTTTGGCCCGGGTATTTTGGAAGATGATGTCGGCTTGCCGACTTTACCGGCGCTGTGCCGCACGGTGACTTTTTTAAAAAATGCAAAATTAAAGTCAAAAATTTCGCTAATTGTCTCGGGAGGGCTGGTTACTCCGGGCCAAGTACTAAAAGCTTTGGTTTTAGGAGCCGATGCGGTTTATCTGGGGACTGCGGTGCTAATAGCATTAGCCCATAATCAAATTGCCAAAGTTATTCCCTGGGAGCCTATAACGGAATTAATTTATGAGCGGGGCAAATTTAAGGATCGGTTGATAGTGGACCAAGCAGCCCGAAGCGTGGCTAATTTTTTAAAAAGTTGTAATCAGGAGATTATTTTAGCCATGCGCTGCCTCGGCAAAACTTCATTAAAGCAATTGACAATTGAAGATTTATCGGCACTGACTCCGGAAATCTCTAAAATGACGGGAGCTGAGTTGGCGCTATTTAGTCCAACCAGGTAAGGTTTTGAGGTTATGATGATCGAGTTTTGGATGATGTTTGCTGCGATATCCCTTGGACTCACCGGAGTGATTTTGGTTGCTTTTTTGCTTTATCATTTTAAAATGAGGAAGAGAGTGTCCGCTTATTTCCATTCCAAAGCAATTTTAGAATGGTACCATCTCATCAAGAAGATTAGCTGGCGCGATTATTTTGAGACCAATCTGCGGGCTGAGACGGGAAATACTCTAGAGCGGCCTTTTGGGACTCCGCTTCATTATGTTGCCTGGGATCGCGTTCTTTTCAATCCCGTATATTTATCGCGAATTCCTTTGGGTCTCAATGAACCGGTTGAAACCGAAGTCATCTTGGGTTTACAAGCTAAGAAGCCGCTCCATTTGAAGATACCGATTATCATTGCCGGAATGTCTTATGGCGGGGCCCTCAGTTTACAGACTAAAATTGCCTTGGCAAAAGCTTCAACTATGGCAGGGACTGCCACTAATTCCGGCAGCGGCCCCTTTGTAGCGGAAGAGCGCGCAGCTGCGGCTAAATATATTCTTCAATATTCTAAAGGGTTTTGGTCCAAATCGGAAACTGTCTTACGGCAAACCGACCTGATCGAAGTTTCACTGGGACATGGCGCCTGGGGATCGGCGCCGGTCCGGATTAAAGGGTCAAAGGTTACCAACGGGTTTGCGCGAAGGTTGGATACTATAGCCGGACTGGATGTAATCATTGAAGCCAGCTTGCCTGAGGTCGATAATCAAGCCGATTGGGTGACGTTAATCCGCTCATTGAAAGAAATAACCGCCGGAGTGCCGGTGGCGGTAAAAATGGGCGGCACTCATAATTTAGAGAAAGAATTACCCTTGATACTTGAAGGCGACGTTGATGTGATCGTGATTGACGGCGCGGAAGGAGGCAGCCATTCGGTGCCGCCGATTTTATCGGATGATACCGGGTTACCAACGCTCCCCGCGCTTTGCCGGAGCGCCCGGTTTTTAAGAGAACACCAATTGGATGGTAAAATATCTTTGGTCGTGGGGGGCGGATTGTATACTCCGGGAGATTTTTTAAAATGTTTAGCCCTTGGCGCCGATGCGGTGGTGATCGGTACCGTTGCGGCCTTAGCGGTGTCGCATACCCAGGTACTCAAGTCGGTTCCATGGGAACCACCTACCGGACTTATCTACTATGAGGGTAAAGCAGCTCAAAAATTCAATCCGGATCTGGGAGCCAAACATTTAAACCATTATTTGCAAAGTTGCGTGAGTGAGATGAAACAAGCCGCCAGAACTATGGGTAAGAGAAGTTTGAAGGAGATCAATCAAAGCGACTTAGTGACG
>DNPP01000434.1:5083-7129 GCA_003501365.1 Bacillota bacterium | reverse complement strand
CAATAATAATATGAGTATTTGCTCACATTATTATTGACAACCGAAATGTACTTTCATATAATACGAGTAAAAGCTCATATTTTTATAACCGGAGGAATTCAAAATGAAAGAATACCGAACCAAGGAATTGTATGGAGATTTTTATGAAAACGGAAACAAACCTCTTTTGGTGGTTATCGGTGGCAGTATAGCAGGCTTCCCTACAATTTCAAAAAATTTGATGGAGTATCTCAAGGCTAATTATAACGTTTTGGTATTGGCGTATTTTGGGGTGGGGGATTTGCCCAAACGACTTGAACGAATTCCGTTGGAATATTTCATTCATGCAGTCGAGTACTTCAAAAATAGCTTGAAATTAGCGGATGAACAAGTTTTCATAATCGGCAGTTCGAAGGGAGGGGAATTGGTTTTATTACTGATTTCCGGATACATCCATCCCCGTGCCGCGATAGCTTGCGTGCCGAGTTGTTATGTTTGGCAGGGGATCCCGGATGGCACGGGAAGCATTTTGTTTCCCAAGTCCAGTTGGACCTTTGACGGTAAAGATATTCCCTATATCAAGTTCAGGTATAATCAAAAAATAATCAAAGACCTTCAAAATAAGGTGTACGTATCTTGTCATGAAGAATCGATTCAACGGAATAAAAATAGTCAGGCATTAATTCAGGTGAATAACTTTCAGGGACAGCTGTTATTGCTTTCGGCTGAGACGGACTGGTATTGGCCTAGCATGGAAATGTGCAACCGGATGAAGCAAAAGGGAGGCAATAACATTCATCATATTGCGTTGAACCTTGAAGGGCATCATTTTTTGCAATATAAAGAATCGGGGAGGGAGATTATCGATTTTCTGAATCAACAAAGGGAGGGTTGCTATTGATGAAACAGTAGGCTGGTCCAAAAGAATATATGCTTTTTACCAAGCAGGAGTATGCGGAAACCCATTGCCAGAGCGGGGCCTGGCTTCGATCAAATCAGCGGATTTTGGATTGGCTGGACCGGGTTTTGGGAAAGTAAAAAAAGAAATGGAGGGTTAGTCGAAATGAGTATCCAAATTTATTATTTTTCCGGTACGGGTAATTCTTTGCATGTTGCCAGGGAACTTGAAAAAAGAATTCCTGGAACTACTTTGATTCCAATCATTGGGGCGCTCAAGAATAAAGAAATCGCAACAAACGGCGAAATGATAGGCTTCATATTTCCAATCTACGCCTTTGGCTTGCCCTCTCCAGTCGAGAAATTTTTAAAGCGGGTTGATTTGAACTTTACTTCTTACCTATTCGCCGTGGCCACCCGGGGAGGGTCACCCTGCCGGGTTTTCAGAGATATCGACAAAATCCTTCGGAAGAAGGGTAAATCGCTGGATGCTTCCTTGTTTATCGACATGCCCAGTAATTATATGTTGTTGCCGTCCTTTGAAGAGGAAACACCGGAATCTCTTACTCAATATGAAACCCATTTGCAACAAGAGCTAAATCCCTTACAAGATGCGATCACCCATGAGCAAAAATACTTCCCGGAAGATCTGCACAAATCCTTTTTTAAGGAAAACGCGCTTTTCCCGATCATTACGTGGATAGCTCAAAAAACCCGTTATTTTGGCCAAGAAAAAAAGTTATATGTGGATTCAGAATGCTGTAGCGGATGCGGGATATGTGAAAAAGTTTGCCTGGCGGAGAAAATTAAGCTGGAAAACGGAAAACCCACCTGGAGTCAAAAAGTACAATGTTCATTTTGCTTTGCGTGTATCAATTATTGTCCTGCGCAAGCTATCCAAGTCAAACGCTCGAAGTCTCCAGAACGTGGACGGTATCACCACAGCGCAATTAGCCCGGCGGAGATTGCCGGACAAAAGATAGATTTAAGTGATGAAAAATAAATAAATGATAATGGGAGAACCAAATGAAATTAAAAGCCGATAAAATATATCTCTTTTCCGTTATGGGGTTTATGCTGATATTCCCAGTGCTCTCTTTTCTGGCAGAGATATTTTTTACAAAGCATTTTGCGGCCTGGGAGTTGCTCGGCAAATGGTTCGTGTTTTGG
>DNPP01000434.1:0-4761 GCA_003501365.1 Bacillota bacterium | reverse complement strand
CGCAATATATATTTCAGATTAAGAGCAATGAGAGTTTCGCTATAGTTCGGGAACTGGGATTTTCAAATATATGTATCGGTCTTACGGGAATTGTATCGCTATTTATGCCTCATTGGCGGGTGGTAGCGGCTTTTACCGGGGGCCTTTATTTAGGGATTGCAGGCTTGCAGCATATTGTGAAAGGCTCATTGGGTTTTAATGAATCGCTGGCCATGATTTCGGATATTTTCGTATTTTTCATGATGGCTTGGTTTTGTTTCATGTCATACTGATTATACAACCCAAAGCTCAGTATTTGCTACAATGCTGCTTGCGGTATTCGGAGGGGGAACAATACATCAATCGGCGAAAAATTTCCGAATAATAGCTTGCGCTGATAAAACCGGTGAATTCCGCAATCTCAGTGATATTAAGCTCTTGCTTCATCAGTAACGGAAGACTTTGCTGGATGCGGTATTTCAGCAAATACTCAAATGGTGTTTGCCGCATGACTTTTTTAAAGAACCGGCAACATTCACTTTTACTGATGTTGCAGGATGAAGCCATTTCCTGAAGGGTTAATTTACTCCGGTAATTTTGGTGAATGTAATGCAGGACTTGTTTCAAACGAGGAATGTCTTTGGGAAAATATTCATCTTTCCCGCTGGTGGCGGTTTGAAATTCCTTAAAAAGATTCATCCAAACTTCACAGAGCCTACTTTTGATTTGTAATTCAAAGCAAGTAGGCTTTTTTGTATATAACCCATCGATTTCAAGCAGCAAATCAATGATCCGTCGCTGATTTTTATCTTGGGAATCCAAATATAATGAAGAAAATTGTTGGGCTTCAATTAGGGGGGATACATACTTTGTTTCAATCATACTGTTTTCATAACCGAAAATAAAGACCGGATTTACCGTTATTACAGTATACTTACAGTCGATGTTTTTATACAGCCATCCCGTATGCAGACAATTTTTATTGACGAACATCCCGCAACCGGTCTCTACTTCGTATGTCTCCTCATTGACCTGATATTCCATTTTACCGGATGTAAAGACGGTGAATTCCAAATCCGAATGCCAATGACATTCAAAGCGATTTTGCTCATATTCGGATATTGTTTCATGGTCAATGTGCAGAGGGAAAGTGTAGTCGCCATGCGGAGTTTCCTCCATAAGGTTTTCATCAATGGTTAGCTTCTTTTTACCCATCGCTGCGCCTCTTGCTATTGAGCAATATTGTTATTAGATTTGCCAATAAAATTATAGAAAACAGCCTTTTGATGCTATTATACTTATATAAGAGTCGAAAATCAAGGACTCGGGGAGAGTGGCGCAAATATTCACCGGTATGATCATGGTTAAAAAAATTATTGCAGTTTTACTGGGAACTCTTTTCATCTACTTTGGTTTTTGTTTGGTAATCAAGGCCGGGGTCGGTTTAGATGCATGGGATGCTTTGCTACTGACTGCTTCCGCAGTTTTGGGCATGAAGGTCGGTACCTTAGCGATTTTGTTCAGTATATTTCTTATAGCAGGTCAGTTGATAATGGAGGGGAGAAACTTTCGGCCGGTTCAGTTTCTTCAGTTACTTAACGTATTTTTTGGAGGGAATATCTTGAATTATTTTGTTTATAGCTTATTTTCCGATTTACGCTTTAAAAGCTATCCATTTCGAATTGTAATCGCCACTTTTTCTTATCTGCTCATAGCCTTAGGCGTTATCATCATTATGGAATCCCGGCTCATTAGAAATCCTTTGGAAGGATTCTGCCAGGTAGTTACCGATAAATGCGGCGGACGGATGGGTCACCTCCGTCAGATGTGCGATTGGGTATTTATAGCAATTGTTCTCATTTTGTCTTTTAGTTTTAAAACCGAAATCACCATTCGGGAAGGTACCATTATTTGCATGGTGATTTTTGGACCAGCCTTAGATTTTCTTCGAAACCCGGTTCGCAAGGGAATGAACAAATTGGAGATGAACATATGAAATATGCGGAAGCGGGTAACACTAGTTTAAACATGAGTTATCCAGTGTTTAGTGAAAATATGTCAAATAAAATGGACGTATGTGTTTTCAACACAGAATATCGTGTCCTGCAAAAAATGAAGCGAATCGGGGCCGAATTCCCCATAGGTCGAAAGTGGCGTTTCCACTCCATGATGCGGGAACTTTTGGTTTCCGCCAATGGGGCAACCGCTTATGACTTTCCCTTGGAGATTCTTTTCGACCATCCCAAAGAATACAGCAATGGATTGAAAAGCCCTGATTTTATACCCATGACGATTATTGCATGGAAAACTTTTTCCGGACGCGTGTTTTGCAGCGTAGAACGGATTTTTTTAAAATGGGATAGCGCCCTCTCTCTGGAGGATAATCTGTCTTTCAATGGATATATGGAACGCTCAGGTCAAGTTGCTTCAAAATTGGCAAAAGAATGTTATGAGCCCCTCGCAGTGATTGGAAAGGGCGACTATGTTAAAATTTTGAGAAAAGTCTTTGCGGATCCATTCGGTTATACGGTGATTTGAAAAGCAAGGATATTATTTTGGCGATGATGACCGGAAAACAAAATCATGATTGACATATGCTCCGCTTTTGTCTCCTTAGGCTTATTATACCCAAACCATAAATTGGTATTTAAAGATACAAAGTAAAAAACGAAGTGATGGGAAGTTGTCCGTAAGTAAAATAGCCGCAGGAAACTGTTGGGATTTGACGAAATATTTTGTCAATTGTTTGGCCGAATTGTTTGGACTTTCAGAGAGTAATGTTTGAGGGAGTAAAAAAGGGCATGAAAAAAGTTCCGTTTTATTCGCAAATGGTAAACTGGGATCATGAGGATTCCGGGTTCTCGGGTCCTGAGGAAATTGAAAAGTGGCAAAATAAATGTTGCGGTATTGCTTGTTTACGTATGGTTTTAGGTTATTATCATTGGGGAAACCGGAAAGAATTATCATACTGGGAATTACTTAATTTGGGTCTTGAATGCAATGCTCATTGTGAAAAGGGCTGGATTCATCAAGGCTTGTTAAATATGGGCCGCTTTTTCGGCATTGCAGGCCAATGTCACCGGCAAGTGACTATGGAAGAAGTCGTAAGTGCAATTGACAGGGGCAGTTTGTGCATTGTTTCCGTAACCAGGGCTTTTTTGGGTGGAAAGAGTGCGGAAGACATCCTCCGTGCAATGAATCATCAGGGCAGTTTATATTTAAAAACCAAAGCTTATCTTGAGAATGAAAATCAAGGCTTTGAAAATAAATTTCCCCGGGGCGGGCATCTTGTCGTGGCCTATGATGGGGTAAGAGAAAACGGGGTAGTTAAGCAAATCGTTTGCAATCATCCGAGTTCTTATCCGGAATGGAATCGAGCGGGTTGGGCGGTGGAGATCGATAAATGGCGGGATTCGTTTTCCGGGAACTTTATTGAGTTTTATGCGGAGGATGAAACGAAGAGGTGACGGTGTAGGGCGGGGAATGGACTTTGACGGTTTTTAGAAGCTCGTGTCTGTGCGTAACCGAAGTCTATTGGAGTTTGAAGGTAGCTTTTAGTTGTGGAGCTACCTTTTGTATGTTGGAGATCCGAATTAGGGAGATATTAATAGTTCAAAAGTTGGTTCTTTAGTTTGATGATTGCTGCTTCATGGATTGCGATGGTAGGCCATTCATGATGCCTAAAAATGAATGACTAGTATTATGGTCCACGGTTTCCACCGGCTGGGTTCCTTTCTGAGCGGCCAGAAATGGAACCTCCGCTCATGAAATGAGCGGCAAGGCCGCCGGGCACCCATGGTTCCCGGCCTCTCCTTCATATCCCCGGCCATCCGATTGCCGGGGTCGGAAAGGATTTAACCGACACTAACGTCCGTGTTAGTGTCTTCTTGGGTTGTTTTGAATGCCGACGGCTGTTTTTCATCCTAAAAAGAAGCCGCGCCGCCGCCATCCCTAGCGGCGGGAGTTGGTTCAGACATTATTGCCGCGCTTGGGGAATTCTACATTATTATCATATTTTGTGGTTGGCATTTTGTAATAGCGGCTTGAAATGGAGGTTGCATTTTGGGCTTTTTATTTTGCGTTTTTCATTTATACTTTGTGAAATAACGGAATGAATATTGCATTTACAGAATTATGCAGGAATACCTTCACTTAAGGCTAATGTAAAATCAATCGAATCAAGTCATCCCTTCCCTGTCCCGGATTTTTAAAGATCTCTGTCTATTTCCCCTAAAAAAAGTAAATAATAATCTAGCAGATTTGCAGTTCTGCTGGTTTTTTTAATTTTCGGGAGAGGACATCGAATTTGGAATCTTGCCGCACCGATCAAATTCCTCGTCAAATAAAGGTCATCTTTAACCCTGCCGCCGGGGTGGCGGAAGAGTCGCCTGGACAACTGATGGAGGTCATCAGTCAGCTCCAGTCCGGGGGGCATTCTCCCGAAGTTTACATGGTTGGGCCGGATTGTGATCTGTCGCTGGTTGTTCAAGATGCCCTAAAACGGGGGATTCATATGTTTGTAGTTTGTGGCGGCGACGGTACCGTTGAGAGTGTAGCCGGAGCCCTGGTCAATACAACGGCTACCCTAGGGATTGTCCCAACCGGCACCCGGAATAACGTCGCACTCAGCTTGGGTATTCCTGAGGATATTTCCGCTGCAGCCAGACTACTGCATCAGAACAAACCTGTCAAAATCGATGTGGGAGAGGTTGTTTGTTGTGGTAATTCCCGTATTTTCCTGGAAACCTGTTCGATTGGGCTGCTTTCGGCTCTTTTCCCGGC
>DNPP01000447.1:5194-8662 GCA_003501365.1 Bacillota bacterium | reverse complement strand
TGATTTGTTTATATCCTTCTTTATCGGCAACTGAGGCATAGAAGGTATAACGGTTTCTGGCCTGGGACTCGCCAGCGAAGGCTTTTAAAAGATTTTCAGCGGTTTTGGTTCCCTTTAAATTTTTCATGGTTCATTCTCCTTTGTGTTGAGTTAATTTTCATAAATCTTCAGTTCTTGTTACGAAAGAAAGCCCACCCCCCATTAAATAATTTATATTAATTAGTAATTATTACTAATATTGAGCAACAATTTACTCGGTTTTTGCACATTCATCACAAACACCTTCTAAAACAATTCTTTGGTTGATTATCTTAAATCGTCTTTGCAACTCATCCGGAACTTTAATACTATCGTAGTATTCACAATCAAAATCAATAATCCTTTGGCATTTGAGGCAGCGAAAGTGATGATGAAGGCCGGTATTGGCATCGAAACGCTTTGAACCGCCGCCTTCAATAACAGCAATAATCCCGATATCGGCAAAAGAAAGAGCGGTACGATAGACCGTATCAAACGAAATGTTGGGTAAATAAGCCCGCACCCGTTTATAAATCTCATCAATGGATGGATGATCCGTCGCTTTTAAAAGTTCCTGGTAGATAAAGACTCGTTGCGGTGTAACTTTTAAGCAGTGATCGCTACATTCTTGGTAGAATAATTCCATAGTTGTTTCGAAACTTCTACTTTGCATATATTTACTATATAGTATTAATTACTAATTGTCAATTAGAAAAATTATATTTTAAATCCTTACGAAAGGTTTTTCATGGGCTTTCGTAAGGATTTCTACAGAATTTTCTATTGATTCAATCCTCTGGGAAACTGATCCCAATAGGTATCGTTCGTTGGTTTAGAATCTTCTTTATTGGTATTGGAAATATCAAGTGTTTCAGAGGATTTACCGAATAATACGGCAGCAACCAAAGCGGTCAGAGGGACCACCATGATCATTCCGATACTGCCGGAAAGGGCTCGGACGATCTCGGATGCAATCATATCCAGATTCATGATCAAAGTTAACGAATCTTGATAGGCCATAAAGATTAACAGTAAAGAGACCGAACTTCCGGTATAGGCTAAGATTAGGGTATTGGACATAATGCCCATAATATCGCGTCCCACGTTCATGCCGGAGCGAAACAGCTCGCTCATGTTTAGAGCCGGATTAACCCGCTTGACTTCTTCAATGGCGGAAGCGACCGACATACTGACATCCATGACTGCACCCAAAGCACCAATAATGATCCCGGCAAATAAGATGCCCTGAATATCCAAATGCACATTTTTGGGCAAATAGAGCAACATAGCTGATTCCTCGCTTCCAAATCCGGTTAGAAAAGCGGCTCTGCCGATTTTTAAAGCAATGATTCCGGCGATAATCAAGCCGCCGATAGTGCCGATGATCGAAGCCAGACTTTTTTTGGACCAACCGCCGACGATTAAAGTATTGATAACGGTAACGACGACCGCTAAGGTTAAAGTTAACAATACCGGGGCAAAACCCCGCAAGATACCCGGTAATAATATGCCTAATATCAGTCCCAAAGTCAACAATAAAGAAATAAATGCTTTCAGCCCTTTACTCCAGCCAACCACCAATAATAAAATGATGAAGATTGCAACCAGTAGATAAACCATGGGCTCTCTTAGATGGTCGGCAATTCCGGCATCCGTAATCTTGCCGTTTTTTAGATCCAGCGCAACTACAACTCCATCACCTTCGGAAACCTTAATGTCAAAGACCGGATTAAGTCCCAGCGTGTTTACAATCGTGACCAACTTGCCTTTGAATTTCCCGCTGGTCAGTCTAACGACTAGAGTTTGAGTGGTTACACCATTTTCTGCTATACTGCTGTTGGATTTTACTTGCGATACGATCTTGACTACTTTACCCCAGACTAAAATATTGTTAGCCGATGAATTATTGGTTTTCGCTTGAACCGGTGCTGCGGTTACGATAGTTAGCAGTAGAATGGTTATTAGCGTAACCATTGATAAACGATTCTTCATAGATACCAGCTCCTTGAGAGAATGATATTTGGCGACGAACTAGGCAATAATCCCATTGGATGAGAGTTGCCAAGCGACTAATTCCAGAGAAGGCAATTGAGTTTATTTACCTAGCGTTTTTTTGCCGTTATAGTCTACCCAGTTTGAGCCATCCCACCAGAGAGGGCGGCCCAGTGTGGTATCAAAATACATCATTCCGATAAAACAATCGGTCGGCCGTTCAGAGCTTGCTCCGTATTTGGCAGTTTGCAGATATTCATATTGCGAGGGAGCGAGATAAATCTTCAATTTGCCGTTGTCATAGATCAAAAGTCCTTGATCGATGGATGGCGGTAACGTATTGCCTAAAATGACCCCTTTCTCAAAGGCTCCCACTCCCGAAAAGTTAAGTCGGTTGGCATCGGTTAGATCTTCTTCAATCGATGAACCATGATTATCTTTAGTGAAAGCATCAAAGAGCGGAACACTTGAATTTCCGGGAGCGGCGTAACCTTTATTATTGCGAAACACAATAAACGCGGCTCCGTCAAGATGGACAAAAGACTCGGTTGAGCCGTCATTATTTCGTAAGAAAGTATTGTTTTCGACCAGTCCTGAATTTTTCCCGGAACTATTGGGATTGTTTATACAAAATGCCGGGCCGGGGCCGTGGGTAGTAATGATGTTATTGGATAAGGATAATTGATAAAGCGAACAGCTGGGGCCTACATCAACGCATTTACCGGTGTTTTCAAAGTAACAACCGTTGATACTCAAATTCCAAATCGCATAAGTATATTCATCATTAAATGAAAAGCAAGCGTCGGTATACCCTTCAAATTGGCAGCCTACAAAGGAAATATTCCAGCCTTGTTTAAAAGTAACTGCTTTTGAGCCGGTCGAAAAGATACAATTGACAAAACTATTGGCATTTAAAGGAGCGCCGCCTTTGAAGGCAATATTATTATAGAAAAATGAGACATTGGAGAATTTGTTGGTCCAACAGAATTGACAGTCAATACCAACTGCAAAGTGACTTATTTCGGTATCATTGATAGTTAAATATCTTGACGTGATGTAAATTCCGGTCCCCAAATCCTTGGCGCCGCGAATCGCAATATTCTCAATGGTTAAGTAGTAAGACCCTGTCCCGGATTGACCGGCCCGATCTCCGGAGACGATTGCCTTGTCGGTTCCTTTATAGAGTAATATGGTTGAACGTTTACTATCGCCTACTATTCTAATATTTGAAGGAACGACGATGGTTTGTTCAAATGCGTATTCCCCTTTGGGAAAAAACAAGGTCCCACCGGATTTTAGGCTATTGATGGCCTTTTGGATATTGGGCGAGTCATTGGCGACTCCATTTCCCTTGGCCCCAAATAGTTTGACGCTGATTGGGGTGGCATCGCTTTGAGGAGCAGGGGTCGTTTTTTTTGAATGGTGGTTTATTGCCAAGGATGAGCCTACACCTGCGTA
>DNPP01000447.1:4030-4935 GCA_003501365.1 Bacillota bacterium | reverse complement strand
AATAAAGTGAAACTGCCGAGTAAAATAATAAATACCAATTTGGTTGTTTTTTCAGACATAATTATTCGGCTAAGCCTCTTTTCAGTTATTTTTCTAATAAAGTATATCATAATTTAAAATGGAATTATCAACCTTTATTAATCGACCGGGATAGTTTAAAAATGGAAGGGGCAACAGTTTCGGCGGTTTAGGTAACTATCAGCTTATTTTGTTAAATTAAATGAAAAATTTACATAAATATTTAAAGATATTGGTCAAATTTAATTTAGACAGGACACTATTCCCAAAAAATCCAAAGACCTCTATTTTGAATATTTTGTATTTTATAGTAGAAAAGTTTTTGGCTTTGGAGATTAATAATGATACAATGAGATGGCGATATCATTATACGTTATGAGGTGGCGCTGATGGTCAAACATCTTAAAGTGGCTGAGGTTAAAGACATTGAACAATTGGCGGCAATGCGGCATTCCAAGAATATTAACGAGATCCATGATCAGAGTCTGTCGCTTGGTGACCGGATTGCTGATAAAACGGCCGATTTTGCCGGAAGCTGGACTTTTATTATTTCTTTTATGACTATTTTATGACTATGGATCGCCCTAAATTCGATTCAGTTATTTTGGCATTCTTTTGATCCGTTCCCTTTTATCCTGCTTAATCTGGTATTATCCTGTGTAGCGGCGATGCAGGCTCCGGTGATTATGATGAGTCAAAACCGGCAAGAGGCTAAGGATCGGGTCCGAGCGGAACATGATTATGAGATCAATTTAAAAGCGGAGATTTTGATCCAAGCGATGATGAAAAAGCTGACAAAGCTGGAAGAGAATCAACGTATATTGATGGAAGGACAAAAAGCGGTGTCGGAAAAATTATCAAAGGGAGTCGAGAAATAAGTTGCCCTA
>DNPP01000447.1:0-3624 GCA_003501365.1 Bacillota bacterium | reverse complement strand
GAAATTATGAAATTATTGGTGGTGGATGATGACGTAAAATTGGTTAAAAATCTTTCGCATATTCTCAAAGATAACGGCTATATCGTTGATCATGCCGCCGACGGAGAAGCGGGTCTTGAGATGGCGCTTAGCGGGGTATATGATTTAGTGATTATGAATCATTTTTTGCCTGCCCGGGATGGGCTATCCGTTATGCGTGAGTTTCGTAATCAAGGATTTGATACCCCGGTATTATTGATTAGTGCCAATGATTCTCCTATAGAACGGGCCCAGGGGCTGGATTCCGGGGCCGACGATTATCTTCGGGAACCTTTTGCGAGCGAAGAACTGCTAGCTAGATTAAGAGCGTTATCTCGTCGGAAAAGCAAGGATCTCATTGGCAATACCGTTTCGGTAGTGGGATTAATCCTAGACCCTCTCAAGGGAGAAGTAGTTAAAGGGAATCAGGTAATCCATTTGAGTGTAAAAGAAGCCTTATTGCTTGAGATTTTAATGCGCAACGCGGGGCAGGTCATAACCAAGGAACGCATTTTTGAAAAGGTTTGGGGCTATGGGGCGGATATTGAATTTGCCAATATCGATCTATATATTCATTATTTGCGGAAAAAGCTCGGCAATTCCTGCATTAAAACAGCACGGGGAGTAGGATATTATTTGGACGAGGCGCAATAATGTATGAATGGCTTGACGTTATATTAAATATGCCTCCCCCCAAATATGTATAATTATAAAATGTAATCCATAGAAATATATTAGAATGGTAACTTGTTCTTAAGAAATTGACTAAAAGATCCGATTAAGAAGATAAAATACTTTGGGGAGTAATAGATATGAAGATCTTCAGTAAATGGTGTTTGATTCTATGCGTAATTACAATATCCGGAATAGCTCTGGCCGATGATTTGCCCAATGTACATGCTTCTGCTGCGGTTTTAATTAATGCAGACAACGGTGAGCTGCTTTTTGCTAAAAACCCGCATGCTATCATGGCGCCGGCTAGCACGACCAAGATCATGACGGCCATCTTAGCCATTGAAAAGGGCAATCTTGATAAGAAAATTACCATTAGCCGGAGTGCCGCTGCCACCCCCGGTTCTTCGATGTATTTGCATCGAGGCGAGGTACAGACTATGCGAAACCTTCTTTACGGGCTGATGCTGGCGTCGGGAAATGATTCGGCGACTGCCATTGCCGAGTCGATTGCCGGTTCCCAAGCTGGATTTGCGCGAATGATGACCGAGAAGGCGCACCAGTTGGGAATGAAAGATACCCAATATAAAAATGCCAGTGGATTGCCGGCAAAGGGTCATTATACAACTGCTTACGATATGGCGCTTTTAGCCCGTTATAGTTTGAAGAATCCGACATTTGCCGAGATCGTGCAGACAAAAGTTACTTCGGTGCCCAGTTCGCGATCAAGAGGGCGCCAGACTCTCACCAATCACAATAAATTACTTTGGCAGTATCCCTATACAACCGGAATTAAAACGGGCTATACTCGCCGAGCCGGCAAATGTCTGGTAGCATCAGCCGATCAAAATGGACAAAGCTTAATTACCATCGTTTTAAAATCCAATTCGATGTATAACGATAGTATTCAATTGTTCAATTTTGGCTTTCAAAAAATTACGCCGATTCCTAATTCGGGGAATAATAGCAGTAATTATCATGATACCATTGATAGTGAAAGCGCGGGTAAAGGACCGGTTGATACAGACACATCCAAGGCGTCCATTAACTAATAGAAATGTTTTAAAAATTATTTCCTAAATTTTACTAAAAAGGCCCGTCAAATTTGACGGGCCTTTTTTAACGCTCGGTTTACGATAAATGTTGAGATTATATTATTGTCCGTCACGGGTTTAAACCGCGGGCTTGCTTATACCTATTTGGAAATAATGTCCACAAGGATTAACATGATATTAATATAATTGTTATTTACCAAGAATAGTTATTAATATATAATCTGTTTTAACAGTAAAAGCAATTCATAAATTGAAATAATTTGGTTATTCATTCGTTTACTATATGAAGGGAAGGTGTCTGATTGTAATGGCAGTAGATAATCTGGAACTGGCAATTGCCAATATGTTCGCGCTGTTCCCACTGGTTCAAAGGAAAATAATGAAACCGGAGAACTTAGAATGCCATGATGGCTTGTCTCATTCTCATTTTCAAATTATTTATATTTTGAACGTATTTGGGATACTGCCGGTTTCGGAGATTGCAAACAAAATGGCGATATCCCGTTCCAACATGACTCCGCTTATCGATAAACTTATTAAAGAAGAATTGGTCCAAAGATTACCCAGTGAACAAGATCGAAGGATCATTAATATTGCCCTCACCGATTACGGAAGAAAATTTTTGGAAGAGCATCAAAAAACGATAATGAATTATCTAAGAAAACGTTTATCCTGTTTAGCGGATGAAGATCTGATCCAGTTGGCGGTTTCTTTTGAAAACATCAAAAAAGTCTTTTCAAAATTAAGTTGACACATTGATTTGCTTTGGAGGTGAGGAGATGCAAGCAGAGTGCCACGCCGATAAGGAATATAATTCTTAGCTTGTATCATATAATCTGTGCATAGCTTCAGACGAAAGGGGATTTTATTTTGAAAAAGCTCACGGTTTTAATGATTGTATTGGTTATTATCGCAGGAATGGTGTTCGTTTTATTGCATAATAAAGCTAAAATGGCTGCTAAAATGCATCAAAAACCATTGACTGAAACTGCGGTTTCGGTAGAGAAAGTTTCGAAACAAAGCTTAAGCGATAGCTTTAGCCTGGTAGGGACCACCGCCGCTAATAACGATGTAATGGTCGTCTCCGGGATTCAGGGCAGGGTAACCAGGGTTTTGGTTAAGGTTAACGATTATGTGTATCCGGGCGAGAATCTGGTCGAGATTTTTGATGATTTAGGTAAAGTCACCTCCCCTATCGCCGGAATAGTTACCGAAGTACCGGCTACGGTTGGAATGATGCTCAATTCGGGAACCGAAGTTGCTAATGTCATTGATATTTCAACCTTGAAATTAAAGGTGAATGTGGGCGAGGCCGATGTTTTCAAATTAAAACTGGGCGACTCGGTGTCAATTATTACCGAGATTTATCCCAATGTTAAATTCCAGGGTACTATCAGCAGCATTGGCCAGAAGGCCGACGAGGCCCATACTTACCCGGTTGAAATTAAATTGCCCAACAGTAAACAATATCCCTTGAAAGCCGGCATGTTTGCCACTGCGAATTTTTATACCCATTCCGCTCAATACGGGATCGTTATTCCCCGAAGCGCGCTGGTGGAAGATGATACCACCAATCCCCAAGTATATGTTGTAGAAAATGGGGTCGCTAAATTGCGAAACATTGTTACCGGTCAGGAAATGGGCACCAATTTAGTGGTTTTGCAGGGACTATCAGAAGGAGAAGAAGTGGTAACCCTGGGGCAAACCAACCTGATGAATGGGGCAGAAGTAAAGGTAACGAAGTAAGATAAGGAGAAATAAAAATGACAATAACCGAGCTTTCGATTAAGCGCCCAATATTCATTATCGTCGTGTTTATGGTATTGGCGTTGCTGGGTATTTTCGGATACGCGCAGTTAAAATATGAATTGATTCCGAA
>DNPP01000151.1 GCA_003501365.1 Bacillota bacterium | reverse complement strand
CCATTTTGGAGCGGAGTTAACACCATGTTCTATCTTTATATAATTGCATCTCGGATTGTACAATTTGAGTTTCATAGGAACGTTGATGCTGCATCCCAATATCGTGGAGATAACATGCAGCATAGAGTATAAATCCTTCAATACTAGTTAATTGGTGTTCATATAATGGTTCTGTTAATTTATCAACAAGATCACAGAGCTGATCAGAATGGGTAACCGAATGGTCAGTATAGTTAGATAAATAATTACTTTCTAAAATTGGTTTTACGGCATTACGTAATTCAATTAAACGACTCTTTAATACAATATCTCCACAACGTTTAAAATGGTTTTCCATCAAAAAACCTCCAAAAGCCTATACAATTACTTCATTAATTCTTTATATTTCCCTCCTTCTCCTTTATTTCGTTTATCTACAACCAATTGCTGTAAATAACTAGACGTTTTTTGACCCAAAAATCTGTGGAATCATTCCCCTTTTTTAGTTTTATGTTATTCCCCTCTGTATGGGGTAATACCCTTTCCTATTATTATCAGTTCATATAAGGTATTAGTTTCAATCTTATTGGGTCGTATCCTAAAAAGTATATTTTAATAAACATATTATTTGTACGTCCCATAAATTTAGAAAACCACTTTTTAAACGTCCTAATTTTAAAACTAATATTTGTGGGCAATTATTAAAAAGACTTTAATAAACTTTTTATCCAAACAAAAACGTTCCAAACCAAAATCAACAATCATACTCGAACTCAAATTTTAATATCGTTTAAACAGTTTAATTAACAACTCAGATTTTCTTGGCGTTTTTTGTTCCTAGTAAACCTCCCCCGCCATTTGAGGCAAGGACGCCGAAAAGCGCCGCCTCTTTTTAGGATGAAAAACGGCGGTCGCCATCGGAAGCCTCATATAATTACCAGTCGAAAGGACATGGATGTCGAAGACCCTCTAAAAACCCTGGATGAATAAAAGGAAGACCGAAACCATGGGTGTCGGCGATTCTTTGGTCACTTTCTGTTCGCACAGAAAGTGACCCAGCCGGTGGAATCCGTGGGCCATCAAAACCGCCATCCATTCCCAATTTCAATGCTCAAATACACTCTAGTCGCACAAAAATGTCATTCACCGCCGAAATCCGTGAACCATGTACCCTCATCATCCATTTTAAAGATTCTACCTAATCAAATACCCGCAAAGGACCGCCCCACATCCCTGATATACCAGCCCTTTTCCTCTTTAAAAAAAACCGCCCCATCCAATTTCACAAACCTTCCTTTCATTTTTTCCCCCACCTCGCCCTCCTGCCCCTCCTCGCCCTCATCTGTGGAAAGAAGCTGATTATACATTTTCATCTTCATCTCAAATTGGCCTATAATAATATTTCTCTATCCGTTTATCATCCGTTTATATTTGCGTGTTAAAATAAAAACAACGATTTGAGAAAAGGAAACGCTTAAATGAATACCATCATGATTGTTGATGATGACCCATATATCTGCGAAAAATGACAGACACAAGCCCTGACCTTTGTGTCATTGACCTTTTGATGCCGAATATGGACGGCTTTGAATTGTGCCGGAAACTTCGGCAATATTATGAAGACATGCCGATACTCATGCTGACAGCCATGGATGATATAAGTCAAAAGGTCAAGGGCTATGAACTTGGGACAGACGATTACCTCACCAAGCCGTTTGACCGGCAGAGCTTATTATAAGAGTGAAGGCGCTGCTCCGGCGGTATAAAGTCCCTTCTTCCCAGGCTTTGAGTGTCGGAAAGCTGACGGTTGATAACAGCAGCCATACGATTTATATAGGCAGCGAGCGTACCGAGGATATTCCTATGAAAGAGTTTGAGGTAGATTGCATGGATATTCCCGCAAAGATTCTAAGCGTAAAGCGAATGAACTCTTGGAAGAGTTTGGGCTTAGCGATGTGGCGAGCCGCGGATTGTCAAAGTTTTCCGGTGGTATGCGGCGCAGACTTGACCTGGCGGTAAGTCTGATTTCCCAGCCGCCGCTAATCTTCCTTGACGAGCCCACAACAGGGCTTGACCCAAGGACTCGGACGCAGATGTGGCAGACAATACGCAAACTTGTAAAAGACGGCTCGACGGTACTGCTAACGACATAGTATCTTGATGAAGCCGATCAACTTGCCGACAACATTGTTGTAATCGACAAGGGACGAGTTGTTGCCAACGATACACCCGACGGATTGAAACGCGCCGTGGGAAGCAGTTCGTTGCGCTTGACCGTCAAAGACGCGGATAACGCCATGAGCGCAGCGCAGATCATCGAGGGCATACTCGACGCGAAGGTTCATCTTGCGGAAGCATCTGAGTTGATCGCGCCGATGGACAACATCGACAAACTGACCGATGTGCTAACGACGCTGAAAGATGCCGGAATAGCGTTGTCCGGGGTAAACATCCTGCAACCTACACTTGATGAGGTGTTCTTCGCGCTGACAGGCGAGGGTTCCAAAGATAAAAAGGAGGAAAATTAAAATGACGAATACAACCATCATACCCGCCGCCGAGCGCAAACTGAAAAATCGTGTCGGAGTTGGCCTCGCAATCAGAAACACATGCACTCTCGCGTATCGGGCGTTATTAAAAATGTCTAAAAATCCCGAAATATTTGTGGATTTCGTAGTCTTACCGGTTATGTTCACGTTGCTTTTCACCTTTTTATTCGGGGGAGCGATTTCGGGCAACATCTCGCGCTATCTGCCGATTGTTATCCCCGGCGTTTTGTTGATGTCATCTTTCACCAATTGTACCACCGCCGGTTCTAAACTGCGCGAGGATGTGGACAAAGGCACAACAAGCCGTTTTAAATCCATGCCGATTGCACGAATTGCTCCGTTGGCGGGGAGTTTGATTGCCGACCTTGTACGATACGTAATGGGGGGAACTACCGTTTTTGTTACGGGATATATTCTCGGTTACCGACCCGAAGCAGGCATTCCCGCGGTCATTTTCAGCATACTTTTCATGATGTTCATTGCTTGGGGCCTGAGCTGGATATTTGCGTTCATTAGTCTGTGCACAAAGACTATTTCAACTGCGTCTGCCATTGGTGTATTAGTAATGTTCCCGTTAGTATTCCTGTCGAACGCTTTTGTTCCGGTCGAAACGATGCCGAGCGGGCTGCAATATTTTGTCCTGCATATCAACCTGCTATCCCGCGTCGTAATAGCGGTGCGGCAGTTGTTGACTTATAGCGCGATAGGCGCGGATTTTTGGTTCGCATTATTCGGCGCTTTGGTCATACTCGTCGTATTCATTCCGCTGACACTTATTGCGTATAAGCGCAAGGCGTAATCCCCCTATAGTTTATAAGTTGAAATTATCAACGCTGGAAGCAGATGTAACAGCACCAGTAAAATGTTGGCGGGACAAGGGAAGATAAATTAAGGTGCTGGGTAAGTAAATCTTTGATTAATCAGGGGTTACAGCATTTTATAAATAACTAAAATTATTTTTGATAAGGAGTTGATAAACATGGCAGATGCTAAAACAGAGCAAGTCGGAGTTCTGCGTAAAGGAGGATCAATAGTGAAGAAAATACTAAAGATAATAGGATTTTGTCTGGGAGGAATTGTAGGTCTTTTTATATTAGCTGCTTTAGTTATATTCATCAATCATAAAATCAAGTTGGGCAGCGAAGCTGCATTAGTTAAGCCCATGGGTCAAATGGTTTCAGTAGATGGACATAATATGAGTGTCTATACAGGAGGTCAGGGAAATACCACCCTGGTATTTCTGGCAGGGGGCGGTACATGCTCGCCTATATTAGATTTTAAAAGCTTATATTCTAAATTAAGTGATAAATATAAAATCGCAGTACCAGAAAGAATAGGGTATGGTTTCAGCGATGTTGCGGACGTTCCAAGAGATCTTGATACCATATTGAATCAGGATAGACATGCGTTATCTTTAGCGGGTATGAAACCTCCCTATGTATTAGTTCCTCATTCTATTTCGGGATTGGAGTCAGTTTATTGGGCCCAAAAATATCCAAATGAAGTATCTGCCATTGTAGGATTGGATGTAGGTACTATCCCTGCTTATTTAGACCCCAGGACGCCGAAAATAGCTGATTTTTTAAATAAAGTAAATTTGTTTGCATTTGCTGCTAATAACGGAGTAACGCGTTTGATCCCATCCATGTGTGAAAGCGAAGCGGCAATAACGGCAGGGGACTTGACAGCTCATGAAAAAGATATATATAGAGCAATATATTATAGGAGAACGAATACACCACCGATGGTAAAAGAGCTAGTGGATCTTTATGATAATGTTAATAAATTGGCTCCATTGCCAACACCACAGTTACCAATGTTGTTTATCATATCGAATGGTGACGGGATTGGTCTTGGTTATAGTAAAGAAGTCTGGCAAGGGTTCCAAATATCTTATCTTTCAAAAGTGGCTAATAGCCAATATGTATTATTGGATTGCGGACATTATGTTCAAGATTTTGAACCTGATACAGTTGCGCAGAAAATCAAAGATTTTATACCAGCTAATTAAAACTGATGTGCGCAAAATTTAAGAAATAGTATTTCGTTTATAAATCTCTCGTTTTGAGGTGAAACTTCTAATTAATAATATTTCGGGTATATTATTGGGAAACCTAAAGCGTAAACATGGAACCTTGGACACCGTGATAATTTACAGAACAGGCATGATAATAGATAACATGTTCGGTAATCCTCCTATCATGGTGTCTGATCCTTACAAACTCTATGTTCCTTTCATTTTTTCCCCCTCCTCGCCCTCATCTGTGGATAACTCAAACCACCAATTCCAAAACCCGCTCCTATTCTGCCTTTTCACTATAGGGCTTATCAACCGGGTATTTATTAGGCATAATGCTTCAAAAAATCCCCAAACCATCATAATATCAACATCAAGAGTTCCTGAGACAAAATCGATACACTTTTATCAAAAAACCGTGATATAATGATATTGGTGAAGTCTTCTGAAAATAATCTTCGCACCCAAACGGGCGGTATTTTTACCGGTCGTTTTTTTGTGCCTGGAAAAAAGGATTTCAGGTGGTTTCCTTTTGTGTATTTCGCGCCTTTCATGGTTAAAGAAATCTCTAATTAACAGCCCTGCATCTTTTATGATGACAGGCCGTTTGCTTTTCAATTCCCCAAAAAAAGGTCACAATGTACAAGGGAATGCAACCTAACTCTTGCTCTTCCCCAATGAAGTCGTTCAGGTCCGTTGTTTCAGTGGAAGAGTAACCCTAGCCACTGATCTCTAAAAGATTTTTGACTACGGAGGCATCGGTTACTCTCCCACTGAATTCGTTCCTATGATTCACCGCATTGGGGGATAGAAGCCAGGAAGGCTTCAGTTGGAGCGTTCAAGGATGAACAATAGCGAGTAGAGCAAGCGAGAGGACAAAGAAATTTTCATATCCCAATCCAAGTTGAGAAAATGAATGCACATATTTTCATCGGACGGCCCATATACCCCACATTGCCCATAAACCTCTTCCCTGCCGGGCTTTGAAACGTTGGGTTAACCCACTCACCATGGCGAGCCGTTGAAAAAAATCCGCGCCAAAATCGAAAACCAACTTAGGCTTGTTAAGGCCAAGTCCTAAAAGCCGCTCGGCATCTGCAATTGTGGCTTATGTGGGGCAGATGGGGGTAAAACAGAAACATACGCGCGCACAGCCGGTGGAATCCGTGGACCCTAAAAATCGCCATTCATTTTGGATCTCAAATTCGACTCACCCCTTCACTAACCTGATCGGAATAAGCTATTTGAGCGCCGTTCCCCTCTCTTTGACCGCAGCTCAGTAATACTGTTGAAGAGAGGGGAAGGTAGCTTGGTAGCTGCATATAGTTACATTGAATGCGGGGGACACCCCGCTCAATGTCATCAAGCTGTGATACCATAAAAAGGAAATGGAAGGTAAAAAACGCTTTGCCCTCAATCCGCGGGTTAAAACCCACGGCTAGTTAAGCCCAATCCGGTTAAAACCGGATCACAAAACGTTGGCAAGTAATTTGATTTCGGGTTTAACCCCATTTATGGGGTTTGATTTATATCAGCCGTGGGTTTTAACCCGCGGTCGGCAAACATTCGACATTCACATGTAAATTGCTGGATGCATAGCTTGATGACATTGACACCCCGCTTCCCCGGAAGCATACGCATGCTGCATCTGCGTAAAGATTAAACCCAGAAAAGCTTTTTTAGAGTTGCAGAAGTCTCAAACATTTTCACCGCAAAAATGACTCCATCTCCTACTCTTATGTCCCGCATTTTCATTTGCCAGTCGTGGTCGAGATGGTCATAGAACCCTTTGATGTCCGCTTCTACTACGTAGCTATATTTCCCTCTGCGTAGATTATCCGTCAGGTCTCGGACTGCTTCTTTTGGGCCTCTCTTCGGTCGATATGCGTAGCTTGATGTCATGAAGTCTGCTTCATAGATGGCTCCCAGGATTTGAGCTACTGCTGCTTGCAGCAGTTTGTCCTCAATAGTTGGTATCCCTAGCGGTCTCAATTTCCCATTGGCTTTCTTGATGTGCTTTCTTCGTACAAATCGGGCCCGATATTTTCCACCCTTTACTCGTTCCAGCAGTTCTGTGATGTTCTTATCTTGGTTTCTCTGATATTCCCAGTAGGTGACTCTGTCGATTCCTGCTGCTGCTTTCTTGTTGAGCAATTTTAAGTTCTCGCTCAAATACTCTTTTGTGAGTAATTTACTGAGATTGGTGAATCGGCGCCCTTTGTCTTTCTTTGCTTGTTCTGCTATTTCCCTCAGGGAGGTTTGCATGTCATTCTGTCTTTTGGACATTTATCCACCTCAAGTGCGGGACATGTTTCCTTTGAGGGTTACGACCCATCGTCGACCCCTTCCCCGCTGTTTTTATTTGTTTGTTCTTTCTTGTAGACGGCTCTCCCGTCCTCGGAGTACTATGAGTCGATCCGAAGTCCCACTCCCTTATGATGTTTCTACTCAATTTTTCGATAGCATCTACCTGTTTTTTTCAGGAGAGGTGGGAATCCTCCCAAGTTCTTGGCGGTTCTCTCTTGACATGCCATGCTCTTTGACCCCGGTGGAATCTTCAAGGGCTCACCATTGCGCCCTTCTCTTTATGGCTTCCGTCAGGTTTACAACGTCGCCTTCCACTTCTTTTCATCCTTAACGAGGCTGCATTGCTTTGGGAAGTGCGTTCTTCCCTACGGCCTATCAAGTTCGCGACCTACGCTTCGCCTTGTTGATTGCTCAGCCAAGACGCAAGGTCTACTACCGGCGGGTGGTTATCCCTTTCCGTACTGAGACTTTCACTCTGTCAGAACCGCCAAGCTTCGCTTGGCGCACAAACCCTGGATGAATAAAAGGAAGATCGAAACCATGGGTGTCGGCGACTTTGCAGCTCGTCCCGAGCGGGGCATACATTTTTGGTCGCCCAAAAAGTATGACGCCGCCGGAACCGTGGGCCATCAAAGCCGTCCACCATTTTATCTTTACATTGCCTTTTTAAGATCTACTCCAAGTAGCCACCCATCCCTATTCCTGAGACTATTCATTACCCATAACGCTTCCAGTAAATTTAAATCAATCTTCGCCACGGGTTAAAACCACATGGCTAGGTATATAAAGAAACTATCTAAATCCCCTCCGGGGATCGGCTAATTTTTTTCTGGTCAAACTCTAGAATAGGCTACCTAGAAAATAAGGCGTATGAATGACAAAGAAAAATCAATTTAAAAACTTAATAGAATAGTCTCCCGCCAAGACGCAGAGACACAAAGAAAAGATAGATTCCGATTATTATTGTATTATCATGTGCCGGAGTTCGGAATAAAAAAGTGTCGGCTTTCCAATGACCGAGAAAATCATCCTAAGAATTTATATTCCTTCCCATGACCTTATGTGTAAAAAATTTACGAACACGAATGAATAACTCGTAAATATATTGCATACAATACAAAGACATGATATGCTACTAATAGAAAGGATGATTTAAGATGCTTGCCAAAATAGTAATTAAAAACTTTAAGTCTTTTAAAAATGAAACAATAATTGATTTTACAAAAACAAACTATACATTTCTTTCTGACACAAACGAAGCTGATAATGGAGTATTAAAGGGCCTTATGTTTGTAGGGGCAAATGCCTCCGGGAAATCTAATGCCATACTTGCGATTAAGTTACTATTAGACCTTTTATTTATGGAAAAGGGAATTAATTCGGGGCTTCTACCTTGTCTTTTTTCGGACAGTCACGAGTTCTCCATTGATTATTATTTTAAAATCGAATGTAAACAGATACTATATCAAATAAAAAATAATCCTGTAAAAAGCATTATTTATGAAAAACTATATATCGATGATAATTTGTTATTAGAGCGAATGGGGTTAACTGCGAAGTCATATATCAATGATAATAAAGAGAGTAGCTATGATGAAAATGAATTGGACAAAGAAACCCTTTCACTAAGAACAATCTTCTTTAACACCCGTTTTGCCGGAAACGATATTTTAAGAAAATGGTTTGAGTTCTTACAAAACTCAATCTACTTTAACGCTTTTGAAAAGCGGGTTGTTTCCTATGGTAAGGATGATCTAAGATTAATCAGCTACTTAAAAGAAAACGGAACCGAAAAAATCAATGATTTTTTTGATGCTCATAGCTTTGAACAAAATGTTGATTATGCAAATGAAGGTAAAGGAAATAAGTTCACTATTAAATCGGGAAATGATGAAGAAATGGTTTTTTTTCGAAGAAAGGGTATTAATGTCCCAATTCCATTTATGGAAGAATCATTAGGTAATCGTACTCTGCTTAATATGCTTCCTTCTTTTTTAAGGGTTTTAGAGAATAACGGTATATTGCTTATTGATGAATTTTCGAGTGGGTTTCATAATGAACTGGAGGAGCTTTTGGTCAAGTATTTTATGCAAACATCTGTAAAATCCCAGATGATTTTTGTTTCCCATTCCACCAATTTGCTTTCAACCTCAATATTGCGTCCGGATCAAATATATTCGGTAAATTTTAATGGAGAAGACGGCAGCCGTGTAAAACGTTTTTCCGATGAGCAGCCTAGAGTAGCCCAAAATTTAGAAAAAATGTATTTAAGCGGTGTATTTGAAGGGCTGCCAAACTATAAAAACAACTATGAAAATTAATAAGGAAAAGAGTATTGGGAGAGTTCTTTTTATTGTTGAGGGTGGAAAAAACGAATTTTCATTATTAAGACGGATTTTTTGTAATGTATTAGGGTATCAATACATCGAGAAAAGAAGGGGCAACCCTGATTTTTTCGAAAGTAAAAATATTAGTACCTCAAAAGTCGCTGTAGTAAATACCGAAGAATCCAATATTTCTGATATTTGTGATGAAAACTGTTACCTTGATAGTGTCTTTAAACTATTAATATCTAAATACGACTTTCCGGTAGATAGATCGGCAATTTATTATTTATTTGACCGCGATCCCAACTCCAATGTTGATGTTTGGTTAATCGAAAGGCTAATTTTGACTTTAACCAATCCATACGAAAATGATAACGGATTGCGTGGCGGATTACTATTGCTCAGTTATCCGTCAATTGAAAGCTATACCATCTCCAGTTTCATTGATAATACCCATTTGATTGAAATTGCATTAGGGGATGATGCAAAAGCATATGTTGCGGCTAATAATCAAATCCAGCTTAACAAAATCTCAGAGGCAACTATCGTAAAAGCGTCCAATGAAATGATGAAATATCTTCAAGCTGAAGGAATTGATTTCGAGATTGATAATTTTTGGGGTCCAAATATAGCTGTGTTTGAAAAGCAGGAACACAATTATCATATGAATTCAAATTATCGACTGCTTAGTTTATTGTCAGTCGCTTTCATTCAGTTAGGAATTATTGAGCTTCAAGCTTAAAGAGTATAAGAATAACTAATGTCAGAAATATCACCGTTCGAAACAACAGGTCAATTATTTCCGCAGAGAGCTTCGGTTGTAACCCCCATTCAAGAATGAAGGCGCACGCCGCCTCTCTTCATCTCAAAGTTTCATTGAAGAAGCTTGTGCCATATCTATCAACCCACGATATTTCATCAAGTGCTGGACTGCTTTCTGGTTTGAAAGCCGCTTTCTCTTCTGACTTTTTCTTTTTCTGCTGGGCGTTATATGATTTTTATTTTTCCGAGAATAACTGAGACTCTCTTGAGAGTAGTTAAAACCCTAACTTCTAACTATTCGCTTGACATAATTCCCTATCCACCCAGAAACCAACTCCAAACACAAATATGAGAAGAAATCAAAGGAAGTTTCAAAACCGTCTATTGATGAAAGAGGCGATTTTATTGGCATGCATAATTCAGCTTTCAAATCATTGACCCAATTTTTGAGCTCCGAAATGGTCAGCACAGAGGCTGACCACGCGGTTTCGAAATAGGATGTTTCACAGCCGTCGGCAAGAGAGCAAAAACCTGGTAGGGCAAGAACACGATGTTCGCGTCCCTGCATGGAGATCAGAAGTTGTACAAAAACGCTTTTCACAACTCCAGCTACGGATGGCTGGAGATAATGGGGTCACGGGGATCGCCCCGTGCGGCGGGATTCCAAAGGGCGTGTCGCTCACACCCTTTGGCCCTGAAGGTGCAGGAGGGTAGGTGACGCCTCCTGTCGGCAACAGAGCATTATCCATAATGGTTTTTCCCAATCAATGAAACACGCCGACGGAACCGTAGACCATCAAAACGACTATCATTTTTGATTTTCTAAAGAAAGATTTCGACTTATTCTATCAATAGTCGCCTGTTATAATTAGCTCAAGAAACTCTTTACGGATATTTGAAACGCCCGGGAGGTGTTCATCATAAAACCGGATGAAATCGCTAAAGAAATAGATAAATTGGGCTTATCCGAGCAATTGACATTAGTGGAAAAAATTTGGGACGGTATTGCCCGAAATAATGCGATACTGCCCCTGCCGGAATGGCAAAAAGCCGAATTGGATATACGCTATGGGGATTATAAAAATGAAAACTTACAACTTCATGATTGGGAAGGTGTTCACCAAAATCTAAGTGAAGAATAAAATGCATCTTTTTTATACGGATAAATCTAATTCTACTTTATTAGAAAAAAATAAATAACTCCTGCATAGCCAATTTACAATTACTAACCATTTTTAATCCTGTTAATCCTGAAAATCCCGTTAATCCCGTTCCCGTTATCCTTTTTTAGACTTATGTATCAGGCCTAAAACAAGGAACTAATACAGGATTTACCGGATTTAATGGATTTACGAGATTTTATTTTAAGGAACCGGAACAACCCTCCCCGAAATTCGAGGCATGAAGCAGGGATGCCGAAAACGCCGCTCCTTTTCGGGGATGAAAACTCGGCCTGCAAATAAGCCGCGCGGTCGCGATATGTTCACTCTATTATTAGGAATTCCTGTGAACACCCAGTCAAC
>DNPP01000321.1 GCA_003501365.1 Bacillota bacterium | reverse complement strand
ATCAAGCAGATGGTTTTAAAAAATGAACTCCAATCCGGTAATAAGCTTCCCACCGAACTGGAGTTGGCCGAGATGTTCTCGGTTAGCCGCACCGCTGTACGCGAAGCATTATGCAGTCTTGAAGCCCAGGGTTTAATCGAACGCAAAAAAAGCGGTGGAACTGTCATTAAACAATTTACCGCCAATAAAATTTTGGAATCGATTATCTTTGCGCCCAAAAATGATTTACAAATGTTTGCCGATTTTATGGAAGCCCGCAAAGTCTTGGAAAGTCAGATTGTGGTGTTGGCGATTGAGAGGAGCCAGGTCGAAGATTTGGAATTGATTCAACAATCCTTAAGCAATTTGGAAGTTGAGATCATACAAAAGGGCAACGGTGTTGAGTCTGATATCATGTTCCATCTAAGTCTGGCAGCTTGTACCCATAACCAAGTTCTAATCAGCGTTATTAAATCAATTAGCGATATGCTGCGGACCAACCGTGAGAAAACGCTGCAATATCCGGGGCGGCTGTTGGAATGTTTGAAAGAGCACCGAGCGATTTTTGCGGCTATCAAGTCCAAGCATACCATCGAAGCGCAACGGTTAATCGTTTTCCATCTCGACCAGGCTCTCCATATCGCTCATCAAATCTATTAAAAACACATAAGGGGTGAATTCATGGGAGACTCCCGAGCTTTATTACACGTCAATGAATTAACCAAAAATTTCAAGGGCCTGTTAGCCGTAGATCATTACCAATTGGATATTTCCGCCGGCGAAATCGTCGGACTCATCGGTCCCAATGGCGCCGGAAAAACCACCGTTTTCAACCTGCTCACCGGCATATTCCCGCCGAGTTCCGGAAAAATCCAATTGAAAGGCCAGGATATCACCAGGTTTCGTCCTGATCAAATTGCCAAGAAGGGTATGGCCCGGACCTTTCAGAACATCCGGTTATTCGGAGAGTTATCAGCCCTGCAAAATGTATTGGTAGCTGCCCAAATTCATAAAAAATATCACCTTAGCAGCGTCCTGGCGGGAAGCGGGGCTTTCAGCAAGGAAGAAAAAAGCCTTAATGCTCAGGCGGAATATTATCTGAAGGTATTGGGTATTCATGGTATCCAAAATCAACTCGCGAAAAATTTAGCATACGGTGTTCAGCGCAAACTGGAAATTGCCCGGGCTTTGGCAACCGGACCGCAGGTCTTATTATTGGACGAGCCTGCCGCCGGAATGAACCATCAGGAAAGTATCGAACTGATGGAGAGTATTCGCCGATTGCGGGATGAGTTTAACTTGGCGATTATCCTAATCGAACATGATATGCATGTAGTGATGAATCTCTGTCAACGTTTGCAGGTTTTGAGCTATGGTAGGATTATTGCAGAGGGCACACCGGCTGCCATCAAAATGAATCCCATGGTGATCGAGGCTTATTTGGGGAGGTCAAAAACCAGTGCTTGAACAAACAGTACTTGAATTGAAAGACCTTGATCTTTTTTATGGCAATATTCAAGCGGTTAAAAACTTATCGCTCGAAGTGAAACAAGGCGAACTCGTCGCTCTGCTCGGGGCCAACGGCGCCGGAAAAACCAGTACTTTACGCGGGATTTCCGGTATGCTCAAGCCACGCAAAGGTCAAATTTTCTTTCATAGCCATGATCTAACCAAAGTCGGTCCTCATCAGATCGTCAGCCTGGGATTGGCTCATTGCCCGGAAGGACGGGGAATTTTTGCGCGGATCAGTGTTTTGGAGAATTTAAAAATCGGCGCCTATTGTTGTGCCGATAAAAAACAAATTCAGCAAGATCTGGAATGGGTCTATTCGCTCTTCCCCATTCTTGCTGAGCGCAAAAACCAGGTTGCCGGAACTCTTTCCGGTGGCGAACAGCAAATGTTGGCAATTGGGCGGGCCTTAATGTCCCGTCCGACTATGTTACTCTTTGATGAGCCATCCCTGGGTCTCGCTCCGCTTATTATTGAAACGATTTATAAAGTCATCGCAGCGCTTAAGAAGGAGGGCAAAACCATTTTGCTGGTTGAGCAGAATGCCTACGCCGCCTTGGAAGTTGCTGACCGGGCTTATGTACTGGAAACTGGCGCCCTCAAGCTTTCGGGCACTACAATGGAATTACTCCAAAATGAAGCTGTGAAAAACGCCTATCTGGGAGGATAAATGCAATGAGTCTTGCTTACTTGATTCAAAATACCATTGATGGCCTCAGTCTAGGTAGCATCTATGCGTTGATTGCCATCGGTTTTTCCCTGACATTCAGTATTTTACGACTGATCAATTTTGCCCACGGTGATATTTTAATGATCGGCGCTTATTGTGCCCTTTTTATCGTCATCGGCATGCAACTTCCTTTATGGGCTGCCTTAATTTTGGCAATGGGTTTTGCGGCACTGGTCGGGATTTTTATCGAACGGCTGGCTTACCGTCCCTTACGAGGATCCAATGATGTGGCTGCACTCATCACTTCGCTGGCAGTCTCCATCATCATCCAAAATACCGGAATTATGACAGTTACCGCTCAACCCCGTAAATTTGAGGTCCCGGAAGTGTTGAGCAATATCCATAACTTCGGTAACATTTCCATCAGCAACATGACTCTATTAATTATCAGTCTTTCACTGGTATTGATGATTGCTTTCTCTTTATTTGTCACCCATACCAAGATTGGTGTGGCCATGCGAGCCTGTTCCGAAAATATCGGCGTGGCCCAATTAATGGGAATTGATATCAACCGGGTAATCTCAACTACTTTTGCCTTAGGCTCGGCAATGGCCGCCGTCTCCGGCATTATGCTGGCCGGTCAGTATGGCCGGATCGAACCGTTAATGGGTTTTGTGCCCGGCCTAAAAGCTTTTGTAGCCGCAGTTATTGGCGGTATCGGCAGTGTCTCCGGAGCAGCCCTCGGTGGTTATGTCCTGGGCCTATCCGAAATTTTACTGGTGGCCCTATTGCCTCCGGCTTACTCCGGCTATCGCGACGCATTTGTATTTATCATTTTGATTCTGGTTTTGCTCTTTAAACCATCCGGAATACTCGGACAGGCTGAAGGGAGAAAAGTATGATGAACACCAAAACCGCTAAACTCTATACCATTGTTTTTCTGGTTTTTGGTACAGGAGTGCTTTATCTTTTAAATCGTTTCTTATCACCTTACCATATGCAGATCATTAATTTGATCGGCATCAACATCATTTTGGTCGTCAGTCTGAATCTAAGCAACGGTTTTTGCGGGATATTTTCATTGGGGCATGCCGGATTTATGGCGGTTGGGGCTTATGTCACAGCCATCCTAACTATCCCGGCGGCTAAAAAATTTATTCTCCTGCCTCAGCTTCCCGGTTGGCTAGCCTCATTACAATTACCTTTTTTGTTCGCATTACTGCTGGGCGGACTGGTTGCCTCAATTTGTGCCTTGGTTATCGGTTATCCGGTGCTCCGTTTACGCGGCCATTATTTGAGCGTGGCAACCTTAGGATTTTTAGTAATTATTCAGGTCTTTATTACTCAAATGGATGGTTTGACCCGGGGAGCCCGGGGTCTAAACGGCCTGGAATCCTTCACCAATGTTTGGTGGATCTGGTTCGGAGTGATTTTGACCATTTATATCGTGGCAAAAGTAATTCATTCTGCATATGGCCGCGGCATGATCGCCGTCAAAGAAGATGAGCTGGCTGCAGAGTGCCTGGGGGTCAACTTAACCAGCCATAAATTATTGGCTTTTTGCCTTAGCGCTTTCTTCGCAGGCATCGGCGGCGCGCTCTGGGGTCATCTAATTACGGTGATTACTCCCGGTTCTTTTTCTTACAGTCAAACTTTCAATTTAGTCGTGATGTCGGTGGTAGGCGGAATGAGCAGTATAACCGGAGGTGTAGTTGGAGCCTTATTAATGACTTTAATCCCGGAGCTCTTGCGTAATCTGGAATCCGGAATCACGCTTTGGGGAATTAACTTACCGCCGCTTTATGGTCTGAGTCAAATCATTTTGGCTATCGCTTTGATTTTGGTTATTCTGTTTCGTCCTAACGGCTTATTGGGCCGCTTAGAATTTTCTTGGACTAGATTACAAATCAAATCCCTGTTCCGTAAGGGAGGTGATACGACTCACTAAAGATTGGGTTTCCTAAAATTAAACACCACATAATTTAACTGGAGGTATTTGCGATGAAAAAATTTCTTGTGCCGTTTATGTTGATTGCATTATTATTTGCTTTTAATGCTTTTGCCGAAACACCGCCCATTAAAATCGGCGCTATCTTCAACCTTACCGGTGACCAATCCTCTTTGGATGCCCCGTCGCTCAACGGTCTTAACTTAGCTGCCAAAGAGATTAACGCTGCCGGCGGTGTTCTAGGACGGAAAATTCAAGTCGTCAGTCTCGACGGCAAAACCGATCAAGCCGTCTCAACCAATGCTGCTTTAAAATTAATCAATGTAGAAAAAGTAGTAGCTATCGCCGGCTTCAGTGATTCCAACTATGCTTTGGCCGCCGGACCCATTGCTCAAAAAGCCAAGATTCCTTTCATTACTACCGGTGCAACGCTACCGACCATGCCGGATCAAGTAGGCGATTATTTCTTTATGACACCTTATGGTGATAATACCCAAGCTTATGTTGGAGCTGAGTTTGCCAGTAAAGATCTAAAAGCCAAAACTGCTTATGTTTTGAAGGATGCCGCTATGGATTTCACCATCAATCTGGCAGCCTATTTTGAAGAACGATTTAAAAAGATCAATGGGAAAGATGCCATTGTGCTGGAGGATACTTTTAAAACCGGAGACCAAGATTTTTCGGCTCAAGTCAATCGTTTAAAAGCCCTAACCAAAAAGCCGGATCTGCTCTATATCTCCTCGGGACCTTCCGAATGCGGTATCATTGTTAAACAAATACGTGCTGCCGGCATCAATACTCCGGTAATCAGCGGCGATGGCTTTGATACCCCCTTGTTGATTGAATTGGGTGGCAAAGGTGCCAATATTGACACCTATTTCACCACCCACGCCAGCTTGACCAGTGAAGAACCGAAAGTCAAAAAATTTGTTCAAGCTTACAAAAGTCAATTTAAAACCGCTCCGGAGAACGCTTTCGCGGCTTTGGGCTATGATACCATGTATTTGATTGCCGATGCCATCAAACGCGCAAAGTCAGCTAACCCTTCTGCCATCCGCATTGCATTAGCTAAAACCAAGGATTTCAAAGCCGTCACCGGCACCATCACTTATCCCGCCAACTCACGGGTTCCTTTAAAATCCGTTGCAGTCTTGAAAGTAGTCGATGGACAGTTTAAATTTGTAAAGTCGGTCACTCCTTGATTAATTAAATCATTAACATAACACCGGGAGTTACCGGAGTATATTTTTATTCCGGAGCCCCGGTGGCTCTTTTATTATTTCATTATTTGTAAGGAGGTTCTATCATGAGTTTATTACAAAAAATGACCGGCCATCAATTTAAAAATGGCCCAAAATTTGATAAAGCCATTATCGCGGTTGGATCCTGTGAAAACCACGGTCAACACCTACCGTTTGGAACCGATACGTTTGTCTCATCAATGCTGGCCGAAAAAGTTGCCGAACAGGTCACAGGCTTGTTGGTTCTTCCCCCCGTAAATGTCGGTATGAGTCAACATTATTCCCATTTTCCATTCAGTCTAACCCTACAGCCCGAGACTTTAATTGCTGTTTTGAAAGACATTCTGGAAAGTACCGTCAAAAATGGTATTGAAAAGATTTTCATCATGAACGGGCATGACGGTAATATCGCCCCCATTGAGATTGCCGCCCGTTCCATCAAATTGGCCCATCCCAGTGTGAAAATTGCCACTCTTGATGCTTGGTGGGTCACAGCCGGTAAATTGCTGCCCAGCGACACCTTTGA
>DNPP01000219.1:3277-3789 GCA_003501365.1 Bacillota bacterium | reverse complement strand
CATATTGGAGGCTTATCGGGTATTTTGAAACATTCGCCTAAAAAAATCGAACTATTGGCTCACGAAAAAGAAAAACCATATATTGAAGGCGAAAAACTGCCGATCAAAATGCCGCGGATGGATGCAATGTCTGAGGAACAGCTTGAGAAAATGAAGATTGTTTACGGCAATAAAGTAAATCGTGTTCTCATTGACGGTGAAGTATTACCTTACTGTGGCGGAATAATCGTTATCCATACTCCCGGCCATACTCCCGGACATAGTTGTCTCTATTTAAAAAGCCAAAAGATTTTGATTGCCGGGGATGCGATGAATATTGCAGAAGGTAAATTAGTAGGTCCGGCTCCTCAATTTACGTATGATATGAATATGGCAATGGACTCCCTGGAGAAACTTACGCAATATGATATTGAAAAGGCCATTTGCTATCATGGAGGTCTTTATCAAGGACCGGTCAATCAAAGAATCGGCGAAATTATTAAAGCCCAATAAAAAAACCGGAAATCATAGCC
>DNPP01000219.1:0-2931 GCA_003501365.1 Bacillota bacterium | reverse complement strand
GACTCGATTTCGGCCTTTTCTTTTTCCGAGATGGCGATTTCGGCGGCTGCGATGTTTTCCAGCAAATAAGAACGCCGTTTAGTACCGGGAATCGGAATGATATTTTGTCCTTTGGAGAGCACCCAGGCGAGCGCCAGTTGAGAGACTTTGACTCCTTTTCTCTTGGCTATTTCCTTAAATTTTGCAACCAGCGCTTGGTTATGAATAAAATTTTCGTCTTGCATTCTCGGCAAGGTCTTACGAAAGTCACCTTCTGCCGAAATAATCGTTTGATCGATCTTCCCGGTTAAGAAGCCGCGCCCCAAGGGACTGTATGCGACTAAACTAATCCCAAGTTCATCAAGCAGCGGCAATATTTGTTGTTCGACTTGCCGGGTAAAGAGGGAGTATTCGGATTGCACTGCTGAAAGGGGATGCACAGCATGAGCTCTACAAATCGTAGCGGCTGAGGCCTCCGAAATCCCGATAAAACGGACTTTTCCCTGCCGGACTAATTCGGACATCGCGCCAATCGTATCTTCAATCGACACAGTGGCATCGATCCGGTGAATGTAGTACAAATCGATGACATCTCTCCCCAGTCGGCGCAAGCTGGCTTCGGCAGATTTTTTGACATATTCGGGGTGACCGCAAATACTGCGCTCATATTTGCCTTCTTGCCGGACAATGCCGAATTTGGTGGCGACTAAAACCTCACCGCCGTGCCACTGCTTCAAAACCGAGCCGATTAATTCTTCATTATGACCGTTGTTATAACAATCGGCTGTATCCAGCATGGTGATTCCATTTTCAAGAGCGGTTAAAATGGTTGCTTTCGATTCGTTTTCATCCGCCCTGCCGTAAAACTCACTCATCCCCATGCACCCCAGTCCCAAGCAAGATACTTGGGGGCCATTTTTCCCCAATTGTCTTTGATTCATAGCGATCACTCCTTTGATATTGATAATTCAGCGCCATGTGCCGGTTGACTGTCTTCCATGGCATTATAGATTTGGATTTTTTGTTCGAGATAGTCCAGGCTGTCTCTAAGCTCAGAAATTTGGGATAATAGATGTTCTTTTTGGAGAAACAAAATTCGGCGCCGTTCCCCGATTGTTTTGTCTCCTTGATATCGAAGTTCCGCATATCGTATAATCTGAGCTAAAGGCATTTTCATCTTTTTTAAACGTAAAAGAAATTGCAACCAGTTTACGTCTTTTTCCGAGTAGTTGCGAATTCCGTTGGTACTGCGTTCGATATTCTTGATGATTCCGAGTTTTTCATAATATCGTAAGGTCGGGGTAGTAATACCCAATTTTTCAGCAATCTCCGATATGGTCACCATCAATCACTCCCTCATTGTTCCCACTATACTACTTAAAGTGAACTTTAAGTCAAGTGATTTTTACATTTTACATCATTTTACATCATCAATCATATGTAAAATACTAATCGAGGGAGAGAAAATTTTCAATATAGTTGAAAGTTCAACAATAAAGTGATATACTTAAATAGATGAAAGTTCAACTAAACGCAGGAGATGGTTGAGATAAAGCAACTGAATAGCCCCATTTTAAGAGAAATCGGCGCTCTGTCCCGGGCGATCCATTCCAAGAGTGATCTTAAATTCAAGGAATACCATCTGCAGAAAGGGCAATTTATTTTTTTGACCCGTATTTGTGAAAACCAAGGTATCAATCATATCCAACTTTCAATGTGCTTAAAAGTGGATAAAACCACAACCACTAAAGCGGTTCAAAAGTTAATCGCCGGCGGTTATATCCAAAAAAAACAAGATGAGTCGGACAGCAGGGCTTATAAATTATATCCTACCTCAAAAGCATTGGAAGTCTACGAGTTGGTTATCGAAGAAGAAAACATAAATATTGAACTTTGCCTTCAAGGTTTTAGCGTGGAAGAGAAAACTACAATTTATGAACTGGTGAAACAAATGAGTCGGAATATGGATATCGTATGGAGTCGCATGAAAAACGGAAGGAGTTAGGGCATGATTGGACAAATAGAGTTAATTAGGCCGGCTGAGTTAAATGATCTAGAACCGATTATGAAAGTCATTCGGTCCGTTTGTCAAGAAATGCAGCGGGAAGGCAACAACCAATGGGATGAAAACTACCCGCAGGCCGCCGATTTTATAAAGGATATCGGACAAAAAGAGCTTTATGTCAGCCAGATTAATGGCCTGGTGAGTGGTTTTATATGTATCAACGATTATGAACCGGAAGAATATGCCCGGATACACTGGTCTTGTAATCAAAAGCTGATGGTTCTTCACCGAATGGCGGTTGCCCCCGACTTTCGCAATCAAGGAATCGGCGCTATGTTATTGCGTTTTGCGGAACAATTGGCGCAAAAGAGCGGGGTGCATTATTTGCGAACCGATACCAACTCGTTAAATGTGAAAATGAATGGCTTGTTTCGAAAACTGGGATTTACATTCGTGGGTCAGATGGAGGCGTTTGGGAAAGAAGTTCCTTTTAATTTTTACGATAAAGTACTAGCTAGTTCATCTGCCAATAAAAGTGAGCTGTGAAAATTATAAAAATTACGGTATAAAAATGTATCTTATCATGAATATTATTCGATTAAGCGAGGGGATAATCGGATGAAACGAACCAAGTTGGCTGTGGTTGCTTTGCTTTTAGGAATCAGTTCATTTATCAATCTCTTTGGATTGGAAAAAGGTATTATGGCAATAATTGCCGGAGTATTAGCTATTCGGGAACTAGCGGAGACCCGGCAAACAGGCGGGAAAGTCGTGGCCTGGATAGGTATGGTTTTAGGAGCTTTGTCAATGGCGACCATTATTTTTATGTTACTTTGGAAAGGGCCGCAGCTCTTAGAATATTTTAAGAGATTGCCAAGATTTCGTTAACCATACTCTCAGGCCCTGAGCCGGTATCCTACACCCCAGATGGTTTCGACGTATTGGGG
>DNPP01000034.1:2046-13203 GCA_003501365.1 Bacillota bacterium | reverse complement strand
GAGCTGTTTATAAACAAAAAGCGGGCACTATGAAGCGGAAGGCTTCATAGTGTGTTTTTTATTTTCTCCGGTCTTTCCGGGGGAAGTTAGTATCCGCACTTTACATATAAATTGAAAGAGGAACGGTATATAAAGTCCCATGCAAGGTACGTTTAGCGGCAAGTATTCGTATGTAATAAAAACCTTTCCTTAAAGCAGGAAAGCTAGGACGGATACCGAATTGAAATCCCATATAAAATTGAATTGCAGTAAATTAAGTTAAAGGAAAATGGTTGATGGACGAACAAGATATCAAACCTTTAGTCGAAGTCAGTTATTTAAACCAAGGGAATACTTGGCGCTACCGGGCTATTTTAGGATATTGTTTCAGGCAGCATGAGCGCTTGCATCATTATGTATATCCGGAAGAAATATATGATTATCTGCATACCGATTCCCTATTTGGCAGCTATTCCGAGGAACAATTGCAACAAGATTTAAAACAGTTGGTGGACTGGAAGAACCTTATCCCGCGGCAGGAAACCGGAAGAGTACAAACGATTGATGATTTTAAACGCAAGAAATTCCGTTATCAATGTACCCCCTATACCATTGAGATCGAGCGGATGATTGTCCGCTTGCGCCAACTGGGTGACAGCTTCGGCGGTTCACTGGAAGCCACTTTGTTTGAACGATTACAAAAAGCCCTAAGTCAATTACAGGAACAGGGAATGGTCCTGGATGACGCGGAGTTGAATCAAAGCTGGGAGGACTTATACGGCTATTTTCGCAATATGGTCCAAAACGCTTCGGATTATTTAGCTCATTTAAAAAGTGATAAAGTGGAAGAGCAGATGATGACTGCAGCTTTTGTTGTTTATAAAAACGCTTTTACCCAATATTTGCAGAATTTCATTTTAAGCATGCAACGGGCCTCTTTTAAAATTGAAGCCCTTCTTAAAAAGGTTTCACCGCAATTGATAGCGGAAATAACCGGGCGTTTGGCTGATTATCAGTTAAGTATTCCGCGGCTGGATGCAAAGCCCAGCCGTGAAGAATTGATCATAAGTTATCGTGATAAATATCAAAGCATGGCGGAGTGGTTTTTGGGGCGCCCGGGTCATCCCAGTGAATTGTTATCGTTACAAAACGAGACTACCGAGACTATCCGTCGGATTACCCGTTTTGCCCAACGATTGGGAGAACGCGCTCAAGCGTTTCGGAGCCGTCGCCACGATTATATCCATTTGGCCGGATGGTTTGCGGGCATGGAAGATATTGGCGAGGCTCATCAACTGGCGTCACTGCTATTTGGCGTGAGCCGGACCCGGCATCTATACGGCGGAATGCGGTTAAGTGACAATATAGAAAGTAAAATTTGGGAAGAACCGCCGACGGTTGTTACTCTAATTCCAAGGGTGAGCGGTTATCGTGAAAAAACCAAACCCGGCGCAGTTATTAACCGGAGTAAGGAAAAACAGGAAACGCTTCGGGAATACCTCATCGAGCAGCGTCGCAATGAAGCTTTAATCGAAAAGTTAATCGTTGATGACAAAATTATCATGGCAAATTTGGACGAGATCGACGTTTTTGTCCGCAAGACTTTGCTTAGTTGGATAACACGGTGCATGCAAAGCCGGGACCGGACGATTCAGACCGAAACCGGACGCACAATATGGTTAAAAGACGACCCCAGCGGCCGTAGAATTGTCTTGCAGGCAGCGGATGGCGCCTTGGAAATGCCGAACTATATTTTAGAAATCACGTCAAGTAATGAGAAAATAGGAGAAATCAATGGCTGAAGCCCAAAATGCCGCATTTGACGAGGCAGCCCGGGAAGCATTAGCGCTGCTATTGGATAATTACTGGATCTTCCGGGAAGAACAGCCGGAACAATATCAATTAGTCCGCCAGTATGAAACCCTGCTGCGGAATTATTTTTTTGAGAAATGCGGTTGGCGGCTCTTGCAGCATCCTCAATTTTATAAATTGGAAAAAATTCCGGCTCGACCTGAGTCGTGGATGGGTATTGTCGATTTTCAACATCCGCGGGACTACGCTTTATTATGCACAGTAATGGCCTTCTTGGAGGAAAAAAGCGTAGATGAACAATTTCTTTTAAGCGAGCTGTGCGAAAGCATTCTGGCGCTCTATCCTCATGAAGCCGAATCGGTTGAAAACCTAAACTGGGAAAATTATGACCATCGCCGTTCATTGGTACGCGGTTTGAAATATGCAGTGGATACCGGATTAGTCCGGTTGGTGGATGGAGATGGCGAACAGTTCGCCATGCGCCGTGATAGTGAAGCCTTATATGAAGTTACCTTAATGTCCCGTTACTTTTTGCGTTCCTATCCCAAAGATCTGCATCAATATTCCGGTATGCATGATTTGCAATCCTCCGAACATTTTGATGAGGAGGCTTTGACAGGTACCGGGCGGCGGGTCCGGGTATACCGTCATTTGCTGTTAACTCCTTCATATAATGCCGCGGAAGCGCGAGCGGAAGATTTTCTCTATTTGCGGACCATGAATAAACGGTTGGCGGAAGAATTGGAAAGCCACATCGGGTTGCAATTGGAACTTTATAAAGATTGCGCCATGCTCATAAGTACCGAAAGAAACAGTTGGTGTAAACAAATATTTCCATTGCCGCAAAATGGGTTGCATGCGGTGATGTTACATTTCGCCCGTTTTTGTCGGGATGAACGCTGTGTAAGCCCGGATTGGCAGGATATTTTGACCCTCTTTGAGCTGGAAAAGTTGGTTGAACGGTGCCGTAAACTGTATGGTTCCGGATGGACTAAGGAATACCGAGAAATGGGACCCAGTAAACTGGTTATCACTCTGCTGCAGGAATTAATTTCCTGGAAAATGGCGGATTCCGATCCGGAAACCAAATTAATCGAATTAAGACCGCCCTTTTGGCGCCTCATTGGCCGCTATCCGGAAAACTATCAAGTCCAGGGTTTGGGAAAGGAATCGTGAAATTATGGAATGTTCTTTCAATAAATGGTGTTTAAACCGCGCCGGCTTGTTAAATTATTGGTATTATGACGATGAAGAATTTCAATTTGCCGATGGCCGGCTGTTATTACGCGGTGGCAATGGTTCCGGAAAATCGGTGACGATGCAAAGTTTGATTACGGTGTTGCTTGATGGGGTCAAAAGTCCGGACCGCCTGGATAGTTTCGGTTCCCGCTCGCGCCGAATGGAAGATTATTTATTGGGAGAGAAAGAGATTGTCGATCGCGACGAACGCACCGGTTATTTATATCTGGAATATAAGCGGCAGTCCAGTGAACAATACTTGACCACCGGTATCGGGTTACAAGCCAGACGCAATAGTGGTCTGGATTTTTGGGGATTTGTAATCACTGATAATCGCAGGATTCGCTATGATATGACCCTTTATAAGCCGGAAATCAGCCCCGAGGACGGCTCCAAGCAACATGTGCCGCTCACCCGGTCTGAATTGGAACGATTGATTGGGGGCGGCGGGCAGGTGGTGCGTTCCCAAAAAGAATATATGGAATTGGTAAACCGGCATATCTTTGGGTTTGCCACCATTGACCAGTATCAAGAACTGATGAAACTGTTGATCCAATTACGGAGCCCGAAATTATCCAAAGATTTTAAACCCAGTGTGATTTATGAAATCCTGAATGAATCGTTGCCTTCTTTGTCCGATGAAGAATTGCGCCCTTTATCGGATACTATTGAAAGTATGGAACGGACCAAACTCCAACTGGAGCAATTGGAACGGGACAGGCAGTCTTTGCTGAAACTGTGCCGCTATTATGACGAATACAATCAATTTGTATTCTTTGAAAAGGCGGAACTGGCTCAAAAAGCCAAACAACGCTTGTTACGGCTAAACCGGGAGTCCGAAGCTTTGACACAGCAAATCAAAGAGGATGAGTTGAAGGTAGCCGATTTGAAACTTCATCAACACGAGCTGGAACAAGAGCTTTTTCTTCTTCAACGTGAGCGGGGAGAGCTTGAACAGCATGATGTTTTTCGGGCTGAGCAACAAAAGCAGGAACAGGAACGGCGCCTGGACGGGCTCATGATAACCAGCCGGGGTAAAGACGAACAATTAATTGCAAAGCAGCGGCGGGAAAAAGAAGAACGGCAACAGATGCATCAATATGAAGCAAATGCGGAAGCGGATCAAATGCAGATGACCGAAATCATGCAGGATTTGGATGCGGCTGCATCGGAAGTCGGTTTTGAGAGTCATATGATTATAACCCGTGCTTTTAAGGAACAAAATCAAGCTTTTTCGTTTACAGCCTGGCGTCAAAACAGTAGGCAGTATATGGAAAAACTAAGGTCGATCTTGGAATTATTGCAACGTCAAAGCGAAACCCGCAAATTGCGGGAGCGGATGGAACAAGAATTAGCCGAAGAGCGGCATCTGCTCGATGAGTACCGCGCCGAACACCGCCGTCTGGAACAAAAGTTTATTGATTGCCGCGATCAACTCTTGGCCGATTTCTATCAGTGGCGGCAGCAATTTGAAACGGCATTACCCATGGAACAGGAAGAAATGCGGCAGGTGGCTCAATGCCTGCAAGGGTTATATGAGGGACGTTCCTGGAATGATGTGAAAGCGCCGGTTGAAGCGGCCTATGGCAGAAGACTTACCGCAATCAATCGGGAATTAGGGTTAACCAATGCCAAAATCAGTCAATTGGAAGAAGAGGAGCAGACCCTCACTCAGGAACTTAACCAATGGCGTAATCAATTGGAACCGGAGCCGGAACGTTTGCCGGAGACGCGAGATACTCGAATTTTGCTTACTGATTTGGACATCCCTTATATGCCGTTTTATGCGGCAGTCGAGTTTCAAACCCAAGTACCGCCGGAAATACGGGAACGAATTGAGGCCGCGTTAACGGAGATGGGGATTCTGGATGCCTTAATTATTCCGGAGAACCGGTTGCGGGATATTCCGGCCGGGGATAACTTCGGTATGGTGATTCATCCTCAGCCCCAAATCATGACCGCCACTTTAGCGGATTATTTAATACCGACTCCGGACGGCAAAGGAATTACATGGGCGGATATCGATGCAGTATTACGAACTATTGTGATTGATAATACCCTAACTTGGTCGGACGCTTCCACCGCTGCAGATCAAACCACTGTAGTACCGGAAACCGGGACTTACAGGATGGGGATTACCAGTGGCCGTGCACCGCACCGACAGGCTGCCATTTATATCGGAAAACAGGCCCGTCAGGAATACCGTCGGCAGCAAATGAGCATTTTAGAGCAAAAATTACTGGAATTAGGACAGGAACAAGAAAAACTGTATGCGGTATGTAATGAATTGCGGCAACAATTGGCTAAGGTCGGACAAGCGATGGAAAGTTTTTTAGCTGAAAAAACCATCCGTGAACTCTATCAAGACAAGGCTGCCAAATTGAATGATGTCGGCCGACAGGAAAAACGGGTGGAACAATTCGACAGCCGTCTAAGGGAGGTTATTTCCCAGTTTCAAGCTTTACGGGAACTACTGCAAACTAGCAGCGCCGGAGGTAAATTGCCCGCAACGGAAGAGGCTTATCGCGAAGCTTTAAAAGTGTTTGACGAATACCGGCATGGTTTGCAGGAACTGGAAATATCCTGGCATAGTTATGAAAATAATCAAAGTAATACCTGCCGTACCCGGGAGCGATTGACTGAAATTGAGTCGGATGTGGATGGTTTAAAAGGCGAACTGTATTTATTGCAAGAACAGATAAACGGTTTGAAAATGGAAATCGTCCAAATCGAAAGGCGTATGCAGGAGATGGGTGCTGCAGAATTGCGAGAGCGAGTGCGGGAAGTTACGGAACGGTTGGCAGCGATTCCGGAAGAGAGCAAAGTAAATACCACCAAGGTTGTATCGCTGGAAAAAGAGTTGGAAATCAATCAAAACCGGTTGCAAGTTTTAGCTGCTAAAAATATCTTTTACGAACAGCTTGGCAACTGTTGGCAACGAGTGTTGGATGAAGAATTACACCTGGGACTTGTTGATATTCAAGATTCATCCTCTTCCGGGATCGCCGCTTTTTTGCAGCAGAATGAGAAAATTTTAAAACCGGACAAACTCGACCGTTTCAGTATTACCGAACGGCTGGTCAACAATTTTCATCTGGAAAACAATGTGCTCATGGAATACCGGATGCAATTGGAGCCGGTTACCGTTGACGGCAGCGGACTACCGCCATTACCGGAAAGTGAGGAACCGGATGACGGCATTGCAGCTGAGCTGGAAAGGTTTTTGGAAAAAGCGGGACGTCAGATTATTACTTTGGATTATGAAGGCAGAAGACAAAGCCCTTATCAGGTTGCTAGGGTATTGGAAACGCAAATTGCCGACGAAAAGGCAATTTTATCCGATAAAGATAAAGAGCTCTACGAAGAAGTGATTATGAACAGTATTGGCCGTATTATCAGCCGTCGCATCCTGGCTGCCCAACAATGGGTCGCTGATATGAACAAATTGATGGGGGAAAGGGATAATTCCAGCGGCTTAAAATTCAAACTGGAATGGAAGGCCAGGCTGGCCGAGCAGGAAAATCAGCTGGATACGGGAGACTTGGTACGGTTGCTGCGTGCTGAGCCATCGTTGCTCAAGGAAGAAGATCTTCAAAAAATGGTACGCTATTTTCAACAGCGGATTGAACATGCCAAGCAGGCTAGTGCAGATTCGGTCTCCGTCGATGAAGCGGTTACCTTTCAAAGGGCGGTGCGGGAGGTTTTAGATTACCGTCAATGGTTTCAGTTTAAACTCTATTTCGAACAGTCCGGTATTACCTGGCGGGAACTGAGCGATAAAATGTTCTTTAAGTTTAGTGGTGGTGAAAAGGCTATGGCCATGTATATCCCGTTATTTTCCGCAGTATATTCCCGTTATCAAGAAGCCCGGGATGATGCTCCTTATATTATTACCCTGGATGAAGCTTTTGCCGGTGTGGATGAAAATAATATTCGCGACACCTTTGCACTTGTGGAACAGCTTGGCTTTAACTATATCATGAACTCCCAGGCTTTATGGGGGGATTATGACGTAGTACCGGCCTTAGCGATTTGCGAACTCATCCGCCCTAAAAATGCTCCTTATGTGACGGTAGTGCGTTATTATTGGAACGGCAGGATCCGTGCCTTGATGGACCACGATGAAATTTTTTCTGAGAATGAGGATTTGATAGCGGCGACCGGTGAAGTTTCATAGTTAGAGGATGGGAATTTTATCAAAATCATGGAAAATGAGGCCGATACCATTCAATCGAATATAGCAAAATCTTCACAACAACTGTTGGAAGAAGCAGTGGTTTATTTTCGCGCCCGTCCCGGTTTTAAACGGCTGTTGGATGCTTTGGTAGAAAAGTATATTCAGCTGGGAAGGTTCGGCGGGACGATTGTTCTTGAAAATGTGAGTGCTGAGGAAAGAGAAATGTTTGAAGGCTTTTTCAGAGTGAAATTGCCTGCTGGGACGTTGCGGTTAAAGGTGGCCAGTTTTGAACAGGCTTTAAATCAAACCAAGTTTTACGGGCTGCCGTTGTTGGGATTTTTAACGGCGTGGTATGGCGGTAATTTAGTGACCCGTGCAGCCTATCAAGGAAAAATTGAGCAGGAAAAGCAGCTTGTACTGCAAAGATTAATTGAGGAAAATCCGGGACCTGTTTGCCGGCAATGGTTAGCGGCAATTTTTGCAAAGCATCCGGGGACCGGTCAGATTCAAAGGGCTTTAGCAGACCATGAGTTTTATGAAAATATGACCATTGCTTTACAAGCCTTGGCGGCTTTGCCGCAAACTTATCAACGGTTTCCGATTTTTGCCCGGAAAATTTGCGGTGATCCTCATGGCTTGGATAAAGGTAGAAGTGCCGGAAAACTGTTCTTGGAAGGTTTACGTTATCACCGAAATTGGGAGAGGGAAGGAAATTGGGTTAAAAATACCGACGAATTTTCTGCCGCCGAAGAGCTGAATGAGTTGTTATACCGTTTTAATCTGCTACGGGATGATCTGTTGAATTTTGCCACTTGCTTCGGTCTTGCGGCATATGAAGCTGGACAGGAAATCACTTATTGGAGAACAGCGGCAGAGTCCGGCGCTCCTCTGAATGTGCCGCTTCGCGAAATCGTTCGGGTGACGGCTTTTTATTCCTGGGATGGCCGTAGAGTCGCTTCGATAGCGCAACCGAAAAATTTTGATGTCTACGTGGTGGAAAATTCGAATATTTTTTCAGCCATACTTGATGAAGTCGTTAGCGATCATCCGCAACTTGTTTGTTTGCACGGCCAGTTTAAATTGGCATCCTGGGCTTTACTGGACCGGCTTATTCAAAGCGGCGCACTTATTCATTATTCCGGTGATTTTGATCCCGAAGGTTTACAGATCGCCGATAAACTCTTAAAACGCTATCCGGGACGAGTGTTTCTGTGGCGGATGACTGGAAGTGATTATTTAACAGCAATGCCGTCCGTCCCTTTAATTGAATTCCGGTTGAACAAACTGAAGCTGGTTAGCAGTCCGGAGCTTGAGCAATTAGCGAATTTGATTGCTAGAAAAGGTTTGGCAGCCTACCAAGAAGGGATTGTGGATCAATTAGTCCAGGACATTAGGGGAAAAAGCAGTCAGTTTCTTTAATAGTCAGCCTAATAGGCCCAGATTTTATAATTGCGTGCCTTTCACCAGCATCTAAATCCATACATTGCATTTGAGTATTCGTACCAGTCCGGAGAGCGTGAAGTGGTAATCAAAGGAGAATGGACGTTTCCCGAAGTTTGAATCGAGCCTGCGTCAGTCCCCAGATAAGGGTTTTACTATTTTTAGATTCATAAAAATGCTTCGAAACAAAAGAGGACGCGGAACTCCGCAAAGAAGAAGTGGTGACTATAGCTTTGAACCAAGCTATTATATGAAATACAATAAGAATGTAACCGAAAAAATACAAAAGAACATAAAGAAGTTTTGCAAAATTGCAAAAAATTATCGATAATATAAGTAAAGGGTTGGCATTTAGTCAACAGTAGTAGAATAGTTTCACACACTATGCACATAATATGATTTGGTGGTGAGACGATGATAAAAATGAAAGTAAAGGGGGTCAGGCTCATGGCTAAACCGATTGTGGCAACACCAATATTAACAGGTTCCAATTTAATGAGGCTTATTAAAGATGTTCAAAGGCCTGACAATGCTCATGACATACGAGAACGTGCCGTTCAATCTTTAAATAAGGTTTTAAATAGGGGTAAAAACTATGTACCTCGAAATATTTGAAAGATATGATAATGAACTTGTTTTTGTTGATTAATCCCCGAGTTTATACCTCGGGGATTTTCATTGCACGGATGAAGATTATAGGGAGTGGTTAATTCATGATGCTCCAATATATATACAAGCCAATTTAAGTCAAGTCAAATGTTTAATCAATCCATTCAATGACCGTGTTTTAGGGTATGTCGCATATTGCGTTGATTCGTTTTTTATTACTATATAGGTTGAAATAAATTTTAATATTATCATAAATATTTGTTAGAAAGTGAATTGCCTACTTGACCTAACCCTTGCCCTTCCCCTTGTGGAGCTAGAACAAAATTGTCGATTCAAGTGGAAGGGTAGCCCTAGCCGATGTCGCCTAAATTCTTTAGGTTCCAAAGGTATCGGTTACTCTCCCACTGAATCCGCTTCTTCGTATTGGCTTCGTTGGGGGAGAGCCAGAGAGAGGTTGGATTTTGGGCCAAGTTATTTATTTCAACTTATATAGAACAGAAAGAAATAAAATTTGTCGTAAATTTAAACTACACAAGTTGCCATTCCAATCTTTACCCGCCATTAAGATAGGAAAGTTAGCAATTCATGCAGAGGAAATGGGCAAAAGCTATAGAAAATATCTTCTATGGCTCTCTATTGGTTTTGCCAAACAAATGAATGATTACGGAATTGCTTGTCGATTTTTAACGGTTGATGCAGATATATCGCACAATAAGACAGTTCCGCAATTTTATGAGAAATCTGGGTTTGTATTTAATTTGTATAAACATCAAAATGAACTAGCTAATTGGAAAAGTATGAGATATGACTTATTCCAAAAGAAAAACTTAGAGCCGTAAGGCTTTTTTTATTGGAGAAAATATGGAAATATCCCAATGAAAATTTATTTTAACTGCGTGTTCGTAACATGTTTTTCTTTATAAGGAAAGTTTTTTTCAAAAATCTCCAATTCCTCTTCATTGACTTCAAAGGCAGGATCGGCGTAGAATTTCCCGCTAATACCCTGTAATCCGCCTTTATACAGTTCCAACGCCATGAATTCTTCAAAGCTCTCTCCTGCGGCGGTAGTTATGCCAAAGTTTTTCGCGTTTTCAAAACCGAAGCGGTGATAGTAGGCGGGATGTCCAAAGATGACAATAGCCTTATAACCCATGGCTTTGGCCACATTGATAGTATGCTCAATCAGCAGGGAACCGATTCCCTGCTTTTGAAGAGAGGGCAAAACACTTATCGGGCCAAGCGTTATTACTTTCTGCTCATGTGGCCTTCATCCATCACTTTCGATATGGAATAAATGATATTCCCGACAATTCGCGCACGTGTGCGCGAATTCCCTTGCAGCGCTACGAAATCCAGTTCGGGTACAAAGGAGGGACTCTGGCGGATTTTATGAACAATTAGGTGCTCACAGGCTCCGGGATGATAGAGATCCCAAAAAGCTTCCCGGGTTAAATCTTCCACTTCCCGATAATCGTTTTCGTTTTCCAGACGAAGTGTAATACTCATCATTTTCTTCCTTTCAATGTGCATCGTATTCATTTCCCATCCCCCTCAGTAATAGCCATATTACCTTTGACATGCCGTTTACCCATCAGATGGCGGGCTTTGCGGTTTGCCACACTATCAAAAATGATCGAAAAATCATAATTCTCCGGATATAGCTTGTCAGCGGGCACCTTTAATTGAATCCGTTTGTGGTTTACCAGCTTTTTCTCTCCTTTGACCTGAACGCCAATCTCGCCCTTATCATTGGAACGGGCATAGACAATGCCGATTTCCCTTTGAGGATAAACAACTACGCTATCGCCGATGGCAAACTTCTCGCCACGGGACTGGATTCTTCGCGGCAGCTCCTTTTCTTTGACAATCTGTGATGCGCATGCGCATGCGCTCACGATATC
>DNPP01000034.1:0-1692 GCA_003501365.1 Bacillota bacterium | reverse complement strand
GCGCGTACTAGCAGGTGTTGCTGCAGACCCAGTCTCTCAGCGATATAAAAAGCGCAGCTCTCGCCAGCTTCCCCGATTTCAAGACGGTAAAGCGGCAAAAGGCTTTCTTTATCAAATGCCATACGGGCATTTACAAGCCCGGGCTTATTTGCCGCGTATTCTTTGACTTCCGGATAATGAGTGGTCACCACAAACAAACATTTTTTGGCGCTCAGCTCGTCTAAAATCGCAATTGCCAGCCCCATTCCTTCGAGCGGGTCGGTTCCGGAGCCAAGTTCGTCGAGCAGGACCAGGGATTCATGATTGGCCTGTCTTAATATCCCAATAATGTTCTTCAGATGAGATGAAAAGGTAGATAAATTTTCGGTAATGCTTTGCCCATCGCCAATATCGCACAACACTAGATTATGCAAGCAAAAAATGCTGTTCTCAGCCGCTGGAACATGCAATCCGCTTTGTACCATAAGCGATAGAAGCCCTACACACTTTAAAGCAACAGTTTTGCCGCCGGTATTCGGGCCGGTAATAATTACCCCGTTGGTTTGATTACCGACCTCAAAGTTTAAAGGCACAACGGTATCGGGATTAATTAATGGATGCCTGGCGTCCACGATCCGGATTTCCCGTTTTGCATTGATGATGATGGGTGATGCTTTCATAGCCAAACTAAGCTTACCCTTGGCAAAAATAAAATCTAGGGTTTCCATAGCCTCGATATTACGCTGAATAGCCGGAAGATTCTCACTGATAAAGGTCGTCAAGGAATACAGAATGCACCTGACTTCGCTGTCTTCCTCAATTTTTAATGCGGAAAGTTCAGATTGCAGTCTGCCTACCGATGTCGGCTCAATAAAGCAGGTTCCTCCGGTCTGCGATAGATCAATAACTGAACCGATAACATTGTTTTTATGCTCACGCTTGACCGGTAAAGTATAGCAACCGTTTCTGATCGAAACAAAATTCTCGCTAAACCAGTCCTTGTTTTTTCTTAACAACGCGTCAAGTTTTGCTTTAATCTGATCAATGGTAATGGTGGTTAGGCGTCGAATATCAGCGAGCCGGCTCGATGCCCTATCGTCCACAACACCGTTTCGAATACAGCGGTCGATTTCATTTTCAAGTTCCGATAATTCGTCGATTGACTCACCGTACCATGCGATGGCTACACCTGTCGCCTCAGCTTTTTTGAGGTAGATTTTCATTCTTCGGCAAGATACCAGGAAGGACGATACATGGGCTATCTGATTGGGCATTAGCATTACATCCACAGCTATCAGGCCAATGATCTTCTGCAGAACGGTCATTGATGGAAGCGGTGGTGTTCCGGTTTGTTCAATTATTTGTTTTGCCTGTGTTGTTTCGTCTATGCGTCGCCTTACTTCCGTTTCGTTCAATGATGGGATCAGCGCAAGACAGCGCGCTTTAACAATATCAGACATTGCGTTATCCGCAAGTTGCTCAAGTATTTTGTCAAATTCTAGAGTTTTATAATTGTTCATTGGGCATCTCCTCATAAAAAATGATGGTCTCAAACAGCGGTTTTCAGCCGGTTATAATCAAGTAAAAATAAAACCCGCAAAACATACCACACCTATAAAAGTGCAGAATGCTCCGCGGGCGAAAATCCTAATAAAAAATGCAACAAGCATACCTTGTCGCATCGAATTATTGAAAGTGTATAAGCAGTCTGTT
>DNPP01000467.1:6672-20909 GCA_003501365.1 Bacillota bacterium | reverse complement strand
GCTTCTCCAGCTTCAATTGACCAATAACCAGACCGCTAACAATAGCAATCACAAGTCCACTTAGAATATAAAGCGTTGCAACCTTCCAGCCGAAAAGTCCCCAAAGCATGATTAACGCCACTTCATTAACCATTGGCGACGAGACTAGAAACGAGAACGTAACCCCCAGCGGCACCCCAGCTTCCATGAAGCCGATAAAGAGCGGCACTGCCGAACAGGAACAAAACGGAGTCACAATTCCAAGCAGGGCTGCCAATATATTTCCTATCGTCTCCGGAAATTTGCTCAAAATCTGTTTGGTCTTCTCCGGTGGGAAAAAGCTTCTGATAATGGCTACCGCAAAGATAATAACCGAGAGCAGGAAGAAAATTTTAACGGTATCATAAATAAAGAAGTTTAACGCCGCCGCCGGGTGAGACTTGACAGATAATCCGAATACACTGTAAACCAGCCAATCGACAAATGCTTTCCACATATTCATCCGACCTTTTTAAATTTTTAATGGAGGAGCGGTGAACCGCTCATCAAAGTCACTGGCAACAACCGCTGTCACAACCGCAACTACTGGCCCCGGATTCACCTTGCAAATATTTTTTAATCTCATCCTTAGAAGGAACCCGTCCGGAAAATTTGACCTTCCCGTTAATTACTAAAGCAGGTGTGGACATAATCCCATAAGAAAGCATCTCCTTGATATCCGATACCTTTTGCACCGGATCGGTGATACCCAATTCCTTAGTAACCTCATCCACTACTTTCTCTAATTTGTTGCAATTTGAGCAACCCGGACCTAAAACCTTGATTTCCATTATTTTCTCCTTCTTTCTTTTTAATAGCATATTAATGCATATATTAGTATACAATCATATAACCAATAAAAATTTTTTATTCGATTTTACAAACTTGACCGTCTCTTTTTAGTTTTTCTAGCCTGGCTAAATCTTCTCCCATTTTTTTAATCCGGTCAAACTCCCGATTCAATATATTTTGGATAAAAGGGTATTCTTTCAAAATCGGATCGTTTATTTTATAAAAAACGAATTGGCCTTGTTTCTCAAAATCAATAATATCGGCTTCTTTTAACTTGAGCAAATGCCGCGAGACGTTAGATTGGGTAACATTTAAGACGCTTTCAAGTTCACAAACACACATATTCCTTTTACGAAGAAGATTTAGAATCCGGACTCGATTCTCATCTCCCAGTGCTTTTATTACCTTTACTAATTCCATGATAATAACCTCTTCAATGAGCATATTCGCATTTACTCATATTATAACTTGACAAAGCAATTTCGTCAAATCTTTTGTAAAAAGTTTAAAAAATAGACCAATAGGATTATGCTATAATTAAGAAAAAAATGGAGGCACGTCATGAAACCCTTTTTATTAAAACACAAATGTGCTGTTCAAAAAGATATCTGTACTGCCATTAAAGCCTGCCCAACCGCTGCAATTACATACGAAGAAGAAGAAAATGAACCATTAGGTGGGAAAATCCTATTTGATTTTGAAAAATGTAACGAGTGCGGTAAATGTGCTACAGAATGCTGTGGCCAAGCGATTGAAATGCGGTAATTTCCATTAAAAGCAAGGACCTGCCAACATGACAGGCTTTTTGTTTGATAGTATAGCCGCAACTTCAATTAGTAGATATACAATTTCCATTTTTTAGATGTTGGTGAACCAAATTTCGTCGGTGATCTCAACTCAAAAATGATGCAGCTTTTTTTCGAGGTTTTGTACCGCCATCTGCACCGGATCCCATGGACTGCTTAACGGCGGAGTATAACTCAAATCATAATCGCTGAACTCATTGACTGTTATCTCATGAAATATGGCGATAGCAAAAATATCGATCCGTTTCGATACTTCCGTCTTATAAGCCCCCAATATTTGCGCACCTAAAATCTTTCTACTTTCTTTATCCGCCGTTACCCGGATATATAGTTTTTCCGCCGCCGGATAATATACTTTATGATCCCAGGTTTCAAAATCGGCGCTCACCGGCTGAAATCTGGCTTTGATTTTTGTTGAGCATTATGACAAGGTAGGACTTTCAATACTACATCAATTAATGGAGCACCTCTTAATCGCAGGGGATTACCCCTAAATTTAACGTGGACTTACAAACGGCCTGTAAAAAATGCCTTATCGTACTAACACGGCGACTCCATAATCGTAAAGTTCTTCCTCACCTGATACTTTGTTTCCGGTCAATAAATCTGTGGCAGGAATTTTGAGGGCAATTTTGATTTTTTGAGGCTGATAATTAAGTACAAACATGTAATCTTTTCCATTCTTCGAGCGTATGCTTAACTCCGCTTCCTCCGGCAATCTTATGATATCGCCATAAGGCTCCCTAAGTCCAAGTTTCTTAAGAAATAAAGCAGCCGCTCTGGCGGTGAATCCAGCGCCGAAATAATAAGCTTTTCCATTGCCAATCCGGTTACAGATAAGTGCCGGTAAACCGTTATAATAACTGCCCTTAAATCGGGCCAGCACTTCAGCGCCCTGCCTCACTTCGAGAATATCATTAAATATCGGAGCTTCGATCATTTCTTCATCCCAAATGGCATATTCCATATCGTCCGCAGGGCCTAGGCTGGTGTAATCGGAAACAGTAACTCCGCATATTTCTGAGGCAAAACCCGGCATGATGCGCATCGGACAGCGTCCAAATTCATCCTTATAGCCGGTTCGCGCTCCCATAATAAGTTGACCCCCTTGTTCCACATAAGACTTTAATAAGTCAGCAGTTTGTCTTGTAAGAATTGTTGCATGGGGATAGATCAGTAATTTATATTTTTTCAAATCATCGACTGTGGTCATTCGGCTACTCGTCAGATATACATAATCCATCGGGGTATGATTTCGCTGTGCAGCGATAAACCAACCTTGAGCACTGAAACGATCCAGGGGGCCATGCCATTGATCCTGCTCTCCATCCCATTCATTATCATAGTCTTTAAGGAAGGCTATCTCCGCTTTATAACGTGATCCCGCTATACATGAAAGCTTTTGGAACTCATCCCTGATTCTTTCAAGTTCACCCAGACGCCGGTTGGGCATATTGGAATAATCATTCAAACCGTGCCAATAAATTTCAGTTCCCACCCAGCAGGTTCTCCAGCGAAAATAGCTGATATAGTCCGCACCATGTGCAACAGACTGGTACGTCCAAAGCCTCATTTGTCCAGGCTTGGGCATCGGCTGTTTCATCCGAAAATCCCATCCTCCTGCGCCGGATTGCTGTTCCATTATACCAAAATTGGGGGAAATCGAACGAACTTTTGAAAGATGACAGGACCAATATCGATCCTTAAGATTGCCATTGGATTGCGGGTCTGTTTCATAGTCGAAACCAAAATCGGGGTAGCTGTCATAAGTGATAAAATCTAATACAGTATCCGTCATTTCATGGGAATCCAAATGATTAAAAATGCCGTTAGTGGTAATAAACTGGCCCTTTGGCGCATACTTACGAATAATATCGGCCTGAATTTTACAAAAAGAGATGGCGCTATGGGAGAAAAACCTCTTTTCCTCAAGTGCCATATGGGGGTTGTTTCCACCTTTATGGATCATGGAGCGGGTTAGAAAGATTTGATCCCACGACGTATAGGTCTGATTCCAGAATATAGTTCCCATAGCCTTATTCAAAGCCGCCAAGGTTCCGAATTTTTCTTTCAAATACTCACGAAAAGCGGTATGATCCGACTCGGAATAAAATTCGTCGAGCTCACAGTTAAGCTCGTTATCGATTTGCCAACCAATAATCGCTTCATTCAGGCAATAATGAGCAGCCAATCTTTCAACAATTGCAGACACCAATTTTCGGTAGATGGGTGAGTTGTAGTTGTAATGCCTCCTCATACCGTGTCTGAAGACTGTTCCGTCCTTTTTAGCATTGAGGACTTCCGGATATTTTTTGGTCAGCCATGCCGGAGGAGTTGCCGAAGGAGTGCAAAATATCATTTTCATGCCGATTTTATTGGCCAGAGTCACAAACCGATCGAAAAAATCGTAAGTGAAAGTTCCCTCTTCCAATTCAAATTTATTCCAAGCAAACTCTGCAATTCGTACAACCTCGATACCGTAATCTTGCATACGTTTCAAGTCATTTTCCCATAATTCCTCCGGCCAATGCTCCGGATAATAACAAACACCCAACCTTAGTTTCTCCATATGCAACGATTTTTCCATCATGGCTTCCCCTTTTTCCTTTGAAATTGAATTTCAGTCTTCGGCAATGTTATAAACTGCCTATCATAGGGATTTCCATCTTAGCCCTTAACCGCTCCGGCTGTAATTCCTTTAATAAAATTTTTGGAACCAACAATGAATATTACTAATAACGGTAAAATCCCTATTGATAATGCCAAAATACGCGCTCCGTAATCCGTCATGTAATAACTGTCCAACGTGGAGATACCCAAGGGGATCGTGAAAACCTCTACCTTATTTAAAATGATCAATGGGGTCAGGTAATTATTCCATGACCATAAGAAACTCAGCATTGATAATGTAGTAATAGCTGGTTTAATAAAAGGCATTACAATCCGTGAGAAAATTCCAATTTCATTGCAACCGTCGATCCGGGCGCTTTCAAGAATCTCATCGGGTATAGCCCCTTTGATATATTGGGTCATCCAAAAGACGCCGAAAGCATTGGCAGCCCAAGGGATAATTAATGGCAAATGAGTATTAACCCAATGAAAATTTCGCATTTCAACTGCAAAAGCTACCAATCCTAATTGTGATGGAACCATCATGGTTCCTAAAATAAAGTAATATAATCCTTTTTGCCCTTTAAATTTGTATTTGGCAAACGCGAACCCGGTTAAGGCACTTACAAATACACAAAGAACCGTCGATAGCGCAGCAACATAAAAACTATTCCAGTAAAACAAGAAAAATTTACTATGTAAGATGGTTCGGAGATTCTGAAGAAAATAATTTCCCGGCAAATAAACCAGTTTTGTAAAGAGATCATTCGTGAAATAAGTTCCCATAATAGTCATTAGGTAAAATGGCAATAATGATAAAATTGAAACAATGCCCAAAATGAAAATCAATGGTTTTGAGGCGCCTTCTGAAATTTTCAAGTTTCATCTCCCCCTCGATTCAAAAATTTGGCGCCAATAATGGAAACGAGAAAAATAACTAAGAACAAGCCATAAGCGATTGCAGCGCCCATTCCATATCGCATATTCGAACCAAAGGCGGTATCGTACAAGTTCCAAACTGCTGTTAGACAACCCCGATCAGGTCCGCCAACCACACTCCCGGAGGCTCCACCCCATCCAGCTAGTAATAGTTTGGGTTCGTCAAATAATTGAAGACCGCCGATAATACTGGTTATGACAAGGAATACAGTTACCGGCCGCAACAAAGGTACGGTTATTTTGAAGAAAGTATGAACCGGACCTGAACCATCAACATAAGCCGCTTCATAAATGTCATTAGGAATGTTGGCTAAACCGGCCAAATAGATTACCATGGTATATCCGGTATATTTCCAGATAATCATCAACCCGACAACAATGCGGGCCGGCCAAACATTACCCAGCCAATTTATACCTTCCGCTAAAATCCCACTCTGCGTCAATATTCGATTCACAATACCAGTCTGCCAGTCAAAAAACATCCAAAAAATCAACCCCACTGCGACCGGTGTGGTAATGTAAGGCAAAAAATTAACCAATTGAAAAAGACGTTTAAATTTGGCTCGTTTACTGAAAAGCGCCACTGCCAATAATAGACCGCCGATAATTTGTACCGGCAAGGACTCTAGCAAAAGAATCAAGGTATTGATGATGGATTTCCAAAAATATGGATCAATGGTAAATAGTTTAATGTAATTTGTAAAGCCAACAAAATGAATACTTCCGATACCGTCCCAATTGGTAAAACTAATCCCCAAGGAATACAATATCGGATAAAATCCAAAAATCAAATAAATTATAAAGTATGGAGCAATGAACAGATAAGGCCATGGATTCAAGCGCTGTTTCACCAAATAAATCACCCCGGTTTATTTATAAAAATATCTGTAATTTTCATTTTTTGGCCGCCATTTTTAGACTCTGTATGAAACGAGTTGAAATTCTGCCCGCCCATGTGGGCATGTTTTTGGAACGCCCATTAACCCGTGGATTAAGGTCAAAGCATGGAAAAAAACAACAATTTTCTTGAATAGAGTCTTTCTTTAAAACAAACGGCAGCTTTGAATGGCTGCCGTTTGCCTTCCTGAATGCCGATTATCGAATTGTAAGGTCAGGATTCTTATTTTTCATTTCAGCCTTAAATTTATCAAAAGCAATCTTTGTGTCCCAGCTCATTTCCTGATTTAGTGACCGAACGATTAATCCCATGACATCACTATAATCAAGATCATATTTAGATATGGGTCTGACTTTTAAAGTCGGCGCAATTTCCTTATAATAGACTTCACCGATATCCTGACCGCCAAACCAGGGATTCTTATCAACCAGGAAGGTCGGATCTTGATAAAGAGTTTTTAATGGAACCGGATTATCGCACAATTCTTTATTGGCTTTAGCGCCTTCCTGTGAAAGCTGGCACCATTTTATAAATAGCCAAGCCATCTCTTTGTTTTTACTGGATTTGGGGATGCTCATGGTTGTACCACCCCAGCTAAAACCACCGCCAGGCGGCATTATCATTCCCCAAATTACGCTTTTATCTTTATCATTGGGTTGAATGAAGAAACGTGGAAACCAGGTTGGACATGGATAAAAGATATATTTTTCAGAAGTGAAAGAAGCGTACCATGCTGGTGTCCAAGCGTTTAGCTTACCGACGATACCTGCATTCCTCATTTTAATCATCATATCCAGAACTTTCCCTGCTGTTCCGGTACCATTCATAACATTCCCTTTCATCAGCGACACTGGATTCTGATTAAGAATAATCATTTCCACGTCATCCAGACTGGGGAACATAAACACGCTGCCATTACTTTTAGTCTTAACTTCCTTTCCTTTGGCAATAAACTTATCCCATGTAGGCATCATCGCTTGAAGTTTTTTAGGATCATCGGTTCCAAAGTATTTTATAGCCAAGCTGCGGTTATATGCTAGACCGGCTGCGTTAATGGATTGTTCAATACCAACCACACGGTCTTTTGAATCGGTCATTGTCGGAATTAGGTAATCAAAATAGGATTTTCGATTAAAATTGTAAGGTCTTTTTTCAAGATTTTCCCATATATCTAAATCAAATATCTTACCCCGAAAACCAATTTCCCCCATTATAATATCCGGCAATTCCAAACCGGTAGCCACCGATATTTGTACCTTACGAGCATAATCTCCGGACTGTACAGGAGTATTCTCGATGATAATGTCTGGATATTGTTTATTGAATGCAGTCGTCATCTTTTTGATGTAAGTGTCATCCCAATACCAAATTGTCACTTTGCCTTTCAACCCTTCAGCTTGGGTTAAAAATGGGCTGCTGGCAAATAACATGACCAATGTTGATAGAAACAATAATTGCCTAAAATACTTTTTTGACATATATTCTCCCCCTTCGAAATGTTAATGGATTCATGCCACGTCTTTATCGTACCATCATTAAACCGAAACAAAAATGTAACAAATGAATTATTTTGTATACATTTTAAAGTTCTTTTTCATTTAAAGGGATTACAATTGTTATTTTTGTCCCTGCCCCCTGTAAACTTTCAATATTCATTTTGTAGCTATTCCCGTATAAAAACTTGATCCGTTCCCTAATATTGGGGATACCGATTGAATGAACACTATCAGTCGATTTGAATCCATCGCTATCAGATAGTAGCTGGTTGATGATTGTTTGATCCATCCCCACTCCATTATCGACTATGGTAATTTCCATATCCGTTCCCATTTGTTTAACCGAAACCTGGATCAGTCCTTTTTCATCCTTTAATAACACTCCATGGTTCAAGGCATTTTCGACTAAAGGTTGCAATATCGTTCTGGGTACTAACCGGGATTTTAATTTTTCATCCACATCCCACACCAGATCAAACCTGTCGATATGCTTATATTTTTGAATTACAATATAATGTTCTACGATCTCAATCTCCTGACTTAAAGAGGCCATTACCCCTTGTTCGCTTACTTTCACCGCATCCTGTAAAATCTTGATAAAAGAACTCATTAATTTGACAATATCTTGATTACCCTGTCGCCGTGCATAATAAATTACTGTATTCAGCGTATTATAAATAAAATGAGGATTAATCTGTGAGATCAGCAACTTAAATTCAATCTCTTTTTTGGCCTTTTCATTGTCCAATGACCTCCGGATATACTTTTGTAAATCCTTAACCATTTGATTAAAACCATTTCCTAAAGTTTCAAGTTCATCACCGCTTTGGATCCGTACGTTAACATCAAGTTCGCCACCGGAAACCTTTTTCATTGCATCGCTTAATTTGACAATGGGATTGGTAACATTGAATATGAGCGGAACAAAGATTGCAATTGCAAAGGCCATACTCGTGAAGATAAATATTAGAAACAAATAAAACACATAATCGATTTTTTTATAAAGACGGGTTTTGGAAGTAAAAGAAATAAATTGCCAGGCATTATCGGCTGTCCGGTTAATAATCAGGTAACCCCGCTTATTCTCCTGGATTGAAGTCGTATCCGAGGAATTGAAGACTTTAGTTTTTACTAATTCTTTAAAATAGGATTGATTATTTCCAACAAATTTGGCATATAGAACTTCATTTTTCTCACCCAGCCAAACAAAGCCGTCATTTCCCTTGCTTTCAATGGCCAAATAATTGCGAAAAAAATCCAGTCTTAAATTGATAATCAGTTCTCCTTTGATCCGTTCAGGTTCATCCAATCTTTTCAAAGGTAACCCATATCCAACGATGTCGATAACTTTGCCTTGTTCAGTTATCTGATATTTTAAGGTAAAGCCGTTATTGGTTTTTTTATGTTTATATTCCTGATACCAATTTTCTTGCAGCTTTTGGGTAAAATACTCGGAATCATATTGTGAGGAAACATTCCAATAAGCTTTACCGTTAGGACCTATCAGGACCATACTGTGGATATATTCGTTTAAAGGCATATAAGAGCGCAGGCGTTGCATCGCATAATATACGCTTCTGTTCTCATCCAAAGCATCCTGGTAATGAGTTTTTCCTAAGAAATTCTGTATATCACTGTCAATTAAAAAACTATAGGCAAATTTTTTAATATCCTCGGAAAGATAGGTGAATTGCCTTGCAGTTTGGTTAAGCTTGTTGATATCATCATTTAAGGCCTGATTTCTCAATATCCTGGTAAAGTAACAATAAGCAAAAGTACCACTGGCGAGCATTGTAATTAAAACTACCAGGCACATACAACCGATAATTTTAACTTTAATGCTTAGTTTCATGATTGGTAACTCCATTTCTGAAATCAAGAGGATTGATACCGGTAACTTTACGAAATACCTCACTAAAATACTGGCTGGTACTATAACCAGTCTTTTCCGCTATCTCGTATATTTTATAATGACCATTTAATAACATTTGTTTGGCGACATCGATACGGTATTGGGTTAAATATTCCAGAAAAGTATGCCCTATCTCCTTTTTAAAAAGTTGTCCCAAATACACCCGGCTTAACCCCAACGTTTCAGCCGCTTTTTCTACAGTTAAATCCTCTCCATAGTGCTCTTCGATATATTTTAGAACACATCTGATTTTAGGAGAGATATTGAATTTTGCTTTATTTTGAGCCTCGTTACAACGTTCCACAGCCATGACGGTAAACCATTCTTGAAGTTCACCAATGTCCAGCCATGAATCCCGGCAATCTTCATGACTTGTACAATATTCTGTCAAGGATAACAGACCATAGCGGTTGGAAAAATCATCCAACATTTTCACTAAATCCGTACATACCTTTTTTAGAAAAATTGATTCCTTATAATGAGAAACGAGTTTCGTAAAAATTTGATGTAAATATTGGGCAATGCAATCAACATCCATATTATTTAGGGCATTTTTAAAAAGATTGAGCTGCTCCAGAATATTCGTTTCCATTAATACATCTTTGGGCTGAAAGGGTATCTCCAGACAAATTTTTTCTTTCTCGAAAAACACCCCATACTCTAGAAAATGAGTGGCTTTTTCAAAAAAAGCATGACATTCATTTAAATTAAAAACCAAATTAAATACAACGATTGAGAGAGTTTTATCCGAACATTGCCGTAAACAACCCTGAATTACCCTAGCATAACTATACAACTCTTCGATAATTTGACGTTGGCTATAGACACTTTCAATTGAGATAACCATTATGCTTCGATTATTTGATAAATCTAAAATATCGACATCCTTTACAAACTCCGGCGCCAGCTCTAAATCTATTTTCAACCTTTCTGAAAGACTGTAACTCGAGTTTATTATCACTGAATCGATCACCGGGAATGGAGTATCGACTTTTAGCAGCAACATTATAAATTTTTCATTTTGAACATCGATAAATTCCTGTCTTTCCTCAACTTCCTCCGGTTCGTATCCTCGCTCTAGCATTTTCTTAAAAAACTGAGCACGAAAAAGGCGCCTTTGGATATGTTGATTTTCAATTTCACGCTTAATTTTCAACATCTCTTTGAGAAAAGTTTCTTCATTGATTTCATGCTTTAATAAATAGTTGGACACACCCATAGATATCGCATTTCTGGCATATTCAAAATCTTTGTATGCTGTCAAAAGTAAAATTTTAACTGAATATCCTTTTCCTAGTATAGATTCGCTTAGCCTAAGCCCATCGATTCCCGGCATTTTGATATCCGTTATCACAACCTGGGGATGGAATCTTTCAAATAAATCCAGTGCTTTTCTGCCGTTAGTCGCAGCTGCAACAATTTGAAACCCATAGTTATTCCAAGAAATTAGGCTTATCAAATCTTCAATCACTATCTCTTCATCATCAACAATCATGACACTAATAGGTTTCATTGGAATCCCTCTTTCCTGCACAAACAATATTGCGAAATTGTATGATTACCTATTATATAACACAATTGCTTGGTTAAGAAATTTAATGTGAAATCTTTGAATTAACCGAATAAAATGGTCATCTAAATTTCCCGATTTGAATAAATAATCAAACGATCAAATTTTTTGTAAATAATATTTTTGACTATTCTGCGTTTTAAACTGTGAGGGTACGAAATGTGAGTTGCAATAAATGAGCTCAAGTTGCCCAAAATAAATTAACCTGCCGATTTTGCAGGTTAATTTATTTGAATTCTATGATTAATACTTTTTTGCAAGATTTTGCACCGCCATCTGCACCGGGTCCCACGGGCTGCTCAACGGCGGCGTGTAACTTAAGTCGTAATCGGAAAACTCATTTATTTTCATCTCATGATAAATGGCAACCGCAAAGATATCGATTCTTTTTGATACTTCTGTCTTATATGTGCCAAGCATTTGCGCACCTAAAATCTTTTTGGTTTCTTTATCCGCCGTTACCCGGATATATAGTTTTTCCGCCGCAGGATAATATACTTTGTGATCCCAAGTTTCAAAGTCGGCGCTCACCGGCTGAAATCCGGCCTTAGTCGCTTCACTCTCGCTTAATCCGGTCCGGGTTATTACTTTATCAAAGATTTTTAGCGATTGGGTGCCAAGTGTCCCGGCAAATTCTTTATTACCCCCTACTGCATTTTCACCAGCAATCCTGCCCTGTTTATGAGCGATAGTCCCAAGGGGATTTCAATTCGTCAATCTGAAAACAATCCGGCATCCAGCGTAAAAAGAAAACTCCCGGATTATCGATTCCCGATATTTGGGGTTTCCAAAATACAGCGCCGGTTCCGATTATCAGTTTTTCGTAATCCAGGGTTTTTATGTTTTATAAAAACGTCTTATAATCTTCATAATTCTTTCGCAGCAGCTCCGGAGTATTCAGTCCGTATGGGCATTTGCTCAGGCATTGATTACAGTGAAGGCAATCCTCAATTTTTTTCATTTTTAGCTGCCATTCTTTCGAAAGATAGGTTTCCTGCGGGGCGCGGCGGAGAAACAGGCTCATTCTCGCGCAGGTGTTAGTTTCGATCCCCACCGGGCAAGGCATGCAATAACCGCAGCCGCGGCAGAAATCACCGGAAAGATCCTTCCTATCACGTTCAATCTGTTCTTGCATTTTCTCAGTCAGAACCGGCGGGTTATCATTATAGGACAGGAATTCATCCAGCTCGTTTTCCCGCTGTATGCCCCAGATAGGCGCAACATTATCAAACTGAGCAAGATAAGCATAGGCCATGGCGGAATCGGTGATCAATCCTCCGGATAAGGCTTTCATCGCAATGAATCCCATATTCTTTTCCTTACAGGATTTCACGATTTCCAGATCTGCGTCAGTTGCAAGATAGCTGAATGGAAACTGCATCGTATCATACAAATCCGATTCTATCGCTTCTTTGGCTACTGCCAATCGATGGTTGGTAATTCCAATAAACCGGATTTTTCCCTGTTTCTTGGCTTCGATCATTGCATCGTAGAGTCCTGATTGATCACCCGGTTTTGGGCAGAAATCCGGATTATGGAACTGGTAGATATCGATGTGATCGGTCTGCAGATTGGTAAGACTCTGCTCCAAATCTTTCCAAAAACCGGCAGCCGTCTGTGCTCCCGTTTTTGTACTGATAATAAGCTTATCGCGCGTATAGGAAAAAGCCGCGCCAAGTTTTTCTTCGCTGTCCGAATACCACCTTGCAGAGTCAAAATAATTGATGCCGTTATAAAATGCTTTCTGTAATAAATACACGGCATCTTTTTTGGCAACCCGCTGAATAGGTAGTGCCCCAAATCCGTTTTTACTTACCACCAGTCCGGTTTTCCCCAATGTTACAGTTTGCAAATTATTGTGCTCCTTCTTAAATTTTTCCATTCCTTGTCTGCGGAAAGGAAGTTATCCTTCAGCCTCATCTTTTCAACTTTTATGATCTCAATATGCTGCAGACAATTTCTTTCACACGGCTTAATCCGAATATGTTTTACTTTACTGGCAAAGATAATAAAAACACCTTGGAGCCCTTTATTAAATGGATCGAACCCTTAAAGGTTTATTGGCAGGTATTATTGGTGCTATTCCGATGAATATAATAAATTTTATTTTTTATGGTTTAAAATTAACGGAAATAAGGTTTATTGATTGGGCAAGCATTATCATGACAGGGAGTTTGCCTAATGATCTAAACAGTATAATTTATTCGTTGTTTGTCCAAATTATTTGGTCCGGCGCTTTAGGAATTGGTTTAGCGTATTCAATTTCTCTTATAAACTCAAAGGGCTACCTGATTAAGGCAATAATCTATTCATTTATGGTTGGATTCACTTTTCGAGGGATTGTTGTTTTATATCAAGTCCCGGAATTATATAAAATATCTGCTCAAACTAGTGAATTAAATTTTATACCGGCAATGGTGTGGGGTTTAACCGCCGCATATATGCTTCGCAAACTTGACAGGTTTAGACAAGTTCATTAATAAAATTCATTTCATTTCTCCTTAAGCGCCGCTCCAACCTTTGAAGCCAAGGTTGCCTGATCGGTTGCGCCTACGATAATGTCTGTAATCTTACCCTGCTTGTCGATTATGACCGTTGTCGGAAAACCGGTGATTTGATAGCGTTCGCTAACCGCATTGTTTTTATCGATCAGGATCGGGAAGTAGATCATCTTATTTTTCTTGGCGAACGGCGGTATGTCCTTAGAGTTATCGCCTACATTCACCGCCAGAATTTCCACTCCGCGCTGGTGATATTGGTTGTAAAAGTCCACTAATTCCGGGATCTCCCGGACACAGTACGGGCACCATATTCCCCAAAAATTAACAATCGTAACTTTATTTTCTTTCACCACTGGGTACAGTTCTACTTTTTTTGCTGCCAAACTATCCAGGGTAAAATCGGGTGCTTTTTTGCCAACCACCGGACCAACTTTCTCCACAGCCGTTCCTGTTGGTTGCAATATTCCTGCAGATGCTATTAAAAAGATCCAAAGCAATATTTTTAGCCAAGTTTTTTGATGTCTAAAACCATTAACCATTGTTAACACCTCGTTTTATAATCTGCTTTATTTTTTGGAATCGATAACTCGTATCCGTTCTCGAACTACTTGGAGCTTCTGTGCTAAATCCTTTTCCCAATTTTGTAATGTTTTCAAGCCGGCTGAATTCAATTCTTCCATGCTCGGTTTACCGGA
>DNPP01000467.1:2479-6402 GCA_003501365.1 Bacillota bacterium | reverse complement strand
TCACTGCAACCGCATAAACAAACTTCGGATAATAATTGCCGGCATTGTCTTAAAACGTCCTCGTTAATGGTGTAAGGAATACAAAATCCTTTTCTTTCACTGCTGACGATTCCCACCTGACTCATTATCTTAAGATGCTGGGATATCGCTGCTGTGGTTACACCCAAAAAGCATGCGATATCTTTCGCGCCGAGTGGTCCTTTGGTTTTTAACAGCTGAATAATCTTTAAACGGGTTTCTGCGGCTAATACTTTGCATATTTCCGATGCTTCCAATTTGCTACCCACCCCGTTCAATAAATTAAGTATTAAGGCAATTACTAAAATAGTATTGCACAATTTATGATTTGTCAAGACCATGTCGTGAGTGGGTAGCGATAAAAATTGATCTTTACTATTTCTTTACGCTCATCTTTCCCTTCTTTACGCCCCTTTTACCTCGGATCGCTTTATAATAAATCCAACGTCAAGGTTCATTTTAAACGTCCAATATCAGGGGTGGTGCGTATGAAGGATTTTTTAGCTAATGTCGGTTTGTTTGCAATTTTTCTCGTCGTGATATTCATCTTTAAAATCTATTATGATTACCATTCATAATTGCATAAGCAATTTTCAGACATAATAAATTAAATGCGGTAAATAAATAGCGAGCCCTGTTTTACCTCAATATGGGGTAAGACAGTTATTGAATATTAATAAAGAGTGAGGTGGTTAAAATGGATTTATTCGTTGGAGCCATAGTGGCGGTATGTTTACTAATATATCTGGTTTATGCTCTAGTAAAGGCGGAGGAGTTATGATGACAATGGATATCGTACAAATGGCTTTGATTTTAGTTTTTACTCTCGGCCTGGCCTGGCCGCTTGGTTATTATATCGCCAGAGTTTTCCGCGGAGAACAAACCTGGATGGACCCGCTGGGCCGGCCGATGGAACGGTTACTCTACCGGATGGCCGCTATTGATCCCGAGCAGGAAATGGATTGGAAGCATTATGCCTTCGCGTTATTAGCTTTTAACATATTCGGTATTATCGCACTTTTCATACTCCAGCGAATCCAAGGGATCTTACCGTTCAATCCGCAACATTTCGGTGCAGTTCCCGGCGCCTTGGCATTTAATACCGCGATTAGTTTTGTAACCAATACAAACTGGCAGGCGTATTCCGGTGAAAGTACGCTTAGCTACCTAACTTCTGCCCTTGGTCTGACTGTACAAAACTTTGTCTCGGCAGCCACTGGAATTGCGGTTGTAATCGCATTAATCAGAGGAATTACCCGGAAGACCTGTCGTTCAATCGGGAACTTTTGGGTTGATCTCACCCGTTCGATCATTTGGATTTTACTGCCTTTATCTTTAGTACTGGCGGTGGTTTTAACATCACAAGGTGTCATCCAAAACTTTCATCATTATGTTACTGTTCAAACATTAGCAGGAAAAGTCCAGACGCTTCCGATGGGGCCGGTTGCTTCCCAAGAAGCCATTAAGGAAATTGGAACCAACGGCGGCGGTTTCTTCAACGCCAACTCCTCCCACCCTTTCGAGAATCCGTCCCCATTCACCAATCTGTTGGAAATCGTCGCCTTGCTTTTGATCCCCGTCGCGTTGACCTTCACTTTTGGTCATATGGTCGGTGACCGGCGGCAAGGTCAGGTGATCCTGGGAGCGATGCTTTTGCTATTTTTAGTTGGTCTGGGAGTTGCCTATTGGAGTGAAGCAGCGGGCAACCCCCAGATCGCTGCACTTGGCATCAGTGGGCCGACCTCCATGGAGGGTAAAGAAGTCCGGTTTGGGATTGCGGGTTCAGTCTTATTTGCCTCAGCTACTTCCGCCACTTCTTGCGGAGCCGTGAACACAATGCACGATAGTCTCACACCCCTGGGCGGATTTATTCCCATGTTTCAAATCATGCTGGGTGAAGTGATTTTTGGCGGTGTGGGCGCTGGTCTTTATTCGATCCTTATCTTTGTTATTCTGGCCGTTTTTATTGTCGGATTGATGGTTGGGCGAACTCCCGAATATCTTGGCAAAAAAATCGAGAGCGCCGAAATCAAAATGGCGGTGCTGGGGATTGTAATCCCTTCTGCATTGATCCTGGTAGGCAGCGCCATAGCAGCGGTAACTCGCGCCGGTTTAGCGTCGATAACCAATCCCGGACCGCATGGCTTAAGTCAGATTTTGTATGCTTTTTCTTCAGCGGCAGGCAATAATGGCAGTGCTTTTGCAGGGCTAAACGCCAATACATTGTTTTACAATCTACTGCTGGCTTTGGCTATGTTCTTCGGCCGCTTTGGAGTCATCCTGCCGGTGTTGGCCATTGCCGGCAGCATGGCAAGTAAAAAAATAATCCCGGGTGGCCCGGGAACCTTTCAAACTCGGGGAGTGCTCTTTGTTGGGGTTTTACTTGGAACGATTCTGATCATTGGCGCACTTACCTTCTTTCCGGCTCTCGCCTTAGGCCCGATCATTGAACACTTGCTGATGAATGCCGGAAAAACTTTTTGATTTACAGGAATGAGGAGAAAATCAATGAACAATCAAAAAAAGTCTGCCCAAAGCCTAAATCGGGCGATGATCTGGCAGGCAATCCGAGAATCTTTTGTGAAACTAAGTCCGGGAACGCTGTGGAGAAATCCAGTCATGTTCGTAGTTGAAGTTTTGGCGACCATGTTAACCGTGGCTATCGTTCGTGATCTCTGGATTCATCATCATACCGGCCTTGGTTTTAATATTCAAATTGCTTTTTGGCTCTGGGTGACCGTGTTGTTTTCCAATTTTGCCGAGGCCCTGGCTGAAGGCCGCGGTAAGGCCCAAGCCGCAGCATTACGTCGGACCCGTAGCGAAACCATAGCTAAGAAAATAGAAGGCAAAGCAACCATCGCAACTTCCGCTGCAGCATTGCGTAAAGGCGACCTGGTTTTGGTAGAACCGGGGGACACGATTCCCGGTGACGGCGAAGTGATCGAGGGTATCGCTTCAGTTGACGAAAGCGCAATTACCGGGGAGTCGGCCCCGGTAATTCGTGAGGCCGGCGGCGACCGCAGTTCGGTTACCGGAGGCACCAAGGTTTTATCGGATTGGATCAAGGTAAAAATATCGGCCAATCCCGGAGAGACTTTTCTAGATAAGATGATCCATTTGGTTGAAGGCGCAAAACGTCAAAAAACCCCGAATGAAGTTGCCCTTACCATTTTGTTGCTCGCCCTGACCATCATCTTTTTGCTGGCTGTAGTTACTTTGGAACCCTTGGCTATTTATTCGGGAGCGTTACAATCGGTTACCGCCCTGGCGGCGTTGCTGGTCTGTTTAATTCCCACCACTATTGGCGGACTGCTCTCCGCCATCGGCATTGCCGGTATGGATCGTTTATTGAAAAGAAATGTGATTGCCCTTTCAGGGCGCGCTGCGGAAGCAGCAGGCGATGTCGATGTGTTGCTGCTGGATAAGACGGGAACGATTACACTCGGAAACCGGATGGCTACTGAATTTATTCCCGCTCCGGGGATTACTGCCGCAGAACTCGCAGATGCCGCCCAAATAGCCTCTCTATCGGATGAAACTCCGGAAGGCCGGAGTATCGTCATTCTTGCTAAGGAACAATATAACATTCGGCAACGGGACTTAAGTAAACTCGGAGCGGCCTTCGTACCCTTTAGCGCCCAAACCCGAATGAGTGGTGTCAATTTGAATCAGCGGGAGATCCGCAAAGGCGCAACTGAGGCAATTATGGCTTATGTTAAACGCCAAGGCGGCGAAGTTCCGTCTGAGGTTCAAAAAAATGCCGATCGGATTGCCAAAGAAGGCGGAACCCCTTTAGTGGTTGCAGAAAATAATCGGGCTCTCGGGGTGATCTACCTTAAAGACATCGTCAAGGGCGGTATGAAAGAACGTTTTGCCGAATTAAGGCGTATGGGAATTAAAACCGT
>DNPP01000467.1:0-2154 GCA_003501365.1 Bacillota bacterium | reverse complement strand
GATTTTATGGCGGAAGCGACTCCTGAAACCAAACTCAAACGAATCCGGGAATATCAGGCTGGTGGACATCTCGTGGCTATGACCGGCGATGGTACAAACGACGCTCCGGCTCTGGCTCAGGCCGATGTCGGCGTAGCTATGAACAGCGGTACTCAAGCTGCTAAAGAGGCCGGCAATATGGTCGATCTTGATAGCAACCCGACCAAACTCATTGAAGTTGTCGGCATTGGCAAACAATTATTGATGACCCGGGGCTCACTTACCACTTTCAGCATTGCCAACGATGTGGCTAAATATTTTGCAATTATCCCGGCGATGTTCGCCAGCACCTACCCCTTGCTCAACAGGATGAATATCATGGGGCTTAAAAGTCCCGAAAGCGCCATTCTGGCAGCAGTGATTTTTAACGCCCTAATTATCATCGCCTTGGTGCCCTTGGCTCTAAAAGGTGTGGCCTATCGTCCGCTCGGCGCCAATGAGTTATTACGGAGAAATATGTTCATCTATGGCCTGGGCGGATTGATTGTCCCCTTTATCGGAATTAAACTAATTGACCTAATTATCAGTTTATCGGTGTAATTTAATCGAACCTATAGAAGGGAATGTGTTTATCATGTGGAAAATCATTTATCGGGCATTCTTACTATTTATTTCCTTGACTATTTTAACCGGTGTATGTTATCCGCTGGCGGTAACCGGATTGGCCCGGCTTTGTTTTCCAAGTCAGTCCAATGGCTCTTTCATTCGCCATCAGGGTAAAGTGATTGGTTCGGCCTTAGTCGGTCAAGATTTTCAGACTGTGAAATACTTTCATGGCCGCCCTTCAGCCGCTAATTATGACGTTCTTGCCTCCGGCGGTTCCAATCTGTCAGCGACCAATCGTCAGCTCATCAAAACAGTTACTGAACGTATCAATATTGTCCGCAAAGAAAACGGATTACCCGCCGATTGCTCTATACCGGGTGATTTGGTAACCGCTTCAGCCAGCGGACTGGACCCTAACATCTCGCCTGAAAGCGCATTGTTACAAATTCCCCGGATAGCCAAAGCCAGGAAGCTTCCGAACGCTACTATCCGTCAGTTGATACAAAAACACACCGAATACCCGTTTCTAAGATTATTTGGTGTTTCTCGGGTCAATGTGCTTCAACTAAATTTGGCTCTGGATTCATTGAAAATTGGAGGTTGATGGGCAATGGTCCCTTTAGAATCACGGGCTGATCCTGATGCGCTGCTGGCCAAGGTCCGTCAGTCGGAGCGGGGTAAATTAACCGTTTTCCTCGGTGCATCCGCCGGAGTCGGCAAGACATACGCCATGTTATCGGCAGCTAAAGAACGTTTATTGGAAGGAAAGCCACTTTTAATCGGGTGGATTGAAACCCACGGACGGGTGGATACTCAAGGTTTACTGCAGGGAATCCCGGCAGTTCCGCCATGTCCCATTGTCTATCAAGGTAGAACCTTCTCGGAGATGAATTTAAGCGAGATTCTGCATCTTCATCCTCAAATTGTCCTGGTGGATGAATTGGCTCATACTAATATTCCCGGTTCCCTCCATTCCCGGCGCTATCAGGATGTCGAGGAATTATTGGCAGCAGGCATCGATGTTTATACTGCATTAAATATTCAACATATTGAAAGTCTAAATGATGTAGTGGCACAGATCACCGGGGTCGTCATGAAGGAAACCGTGCCCGATTGGGTCCTTCAAGATTCCGAAATTAAGTTGATCGATATCCCGCCGGAATCGTTGCTCCAGAGACTGGCGGAAGGAAAAGTCTATGTGCCGACCCAAGCCCAAGCAGCAGCTGCCAATTTTTTTAGACTCGGTAACCTGACAGCCCTCCGGGAGTTAGCGCTGCGATATACAACCCAACACATTGATATTGATCTTGAAACCTATATGCGCGCCCATGCAATCTCCGGTCCATGGCCTGCTGCAGAAAGGATTATGGTCTGTGTGAGTGAGAGCCCACTCTCTTCCCAACTCATTCGGGCGGCATATCGTTTGGCGGCCAGCTTAAAGTCGCCATGGATTGCGGCATATATAGAAATACCCCGGCTCGAAGTAGCCGGTGAAAAAGAAAAGCTTGCTTTGGCGGATAATCTTCGGCTGGCTGAAGAATTAGGGGCTGAGCTTGTCACAGTGGTCGG
>DNPP01000470.1:4249-13713 GCA_003501365.1 Bacillota bacterium | reverse complement strand
GAAAATTGTCGCTCTAAATCTTTTTGATAAATCTCTTTATCCGCATTTTCAGCAAGAAAGCAGATAATCCAGCCGTTGGTACCGGTAATCGAATCGATTTGTTTTTTAAAAGGGGATTTTTCAATTTGAAGCATAATCAGATTATTGAGGAAATGAAGTTCTTTTCCAATCAATATTTTTTTCATAGCAACTCCCCATTGCTTAGGAATTAGTCGCATATCATACTGTACGACATACTACATTATATATAAGCTTTTTACCATTGTCAAAGAAACCGCAGCAATGGTTAAACAAATGGCTTTTAGGCATTCACGGTCCAGGGGATCTTGAAAGACGGGGTATACCGTGAATTGAACTTCCAAGGGAACCCCCAATCAAATAGTTAATACCGCATTCTTCTAAAGCCGTAATCACCATAAAAGTGACCTGAAAAGGGATTTGCATTAATATCCCTCCAGTTCGGGATCCCAGTCGTTAACTTTGATAGACAATTCGCGTCCGAGTAAAAGCGCTCCGAGCCGCTTTCGTAGCTCTTCATCTGAGATTCCGGGGTGGCGTTTTAAGATCCCTGTCTTTGCCAAGTCTCGAATCGCCTCGGACATTTCTATAGCCATTTTAAATCTTTGGCTCGGGGACATTTTGCGAAATCCTTCAATGATGAGTGGTTCGAACATCGGGTGGGTATCGGACCGTCCGGACATATTTGTATTTCACCTCATCTTCAAAAAGCGATCTGTTCCACAAAAATATTAAGATTTTTCATGCCGCTTTTATTATATATCAAGTTATATAAATTAAAAAGAACCCCCGAATCTCTTTAAAAGGCGTTGGCCGCAGGAATTTAGTGGTGGGGCCTTAAAATTGAGAGGTCCTGAAAAAGTTGGTTTCAGCCGAAATGTCTAATAAAAAAGGTTTTTAAAATAATTAATCGAAAGTAGATGATTATTAAGATACCATTTTAACCGAATGTAATTATCATTCCATATTCTACAATAGGTCCCTAAGGATTTACAGACGTAAGGAGCAGGAGATGGCCATCATAAAAGCCGAAACATCTTCTCAAGCCTTTGTGAAATCACAAACCCAAAAGTACTCGGTTTTACAATCCAAAAACTCGAATCCGGATCCGGATCCGGATCGAAATAGAAAGTCCGGACAAGTTACCAACTTTCTTAAGAAAATAGTAAAACTTGTTGATAACCGGCCATCCAATGCCAATGTCGATACCTGTCCGGTTGTCTGTATTGGAGCTTCCGCCGGAGGATTGGAAGCTTTTACCCAAGTTTTACAGCACCTGTCTTCCAATACCGGAATGGCCTTTGTTCTGATTCAACATCTTGATCCGGCGCATCCGAGCATGTTAACGGAGATTTTAGCCCGGTTGACCGAAATGCCGGTCGGCGAGATTAAAACCAACCAAGCGGTAGAATCCAATCATATTTACATCATTCCCCCCAACGCCAACCTGGTTATATTGCACGGAGTACTTCACTTGTTACCCCGGGAAGACCCGCCCCGGATCCATCTGCCGATTGATTATTTTATGAATTCATTGGCGGAAGACCAAGGTAACAGAGCCATTGGGGTCATCCTTTCAGGAACCGCATCGGACGGCACGTTAGGATTAAAAGCGATTAAAGCCGCCGGTGGTATTACCTTTGTCCAGGACCCGGGAACGGCAAAATACGACGGCATGCCTCGTCATGCGATAGCCGGCGGGGATGCCGATTTTGTCTTGCCGCCGCCGGAAATCGCCCAAGAGTTGGCATTGCTGGGAAGGCATTCTTATTTGCTAATTTCTAAAACCCAGCTAGTCGACGATAAATTGTTGGATGACCACGATAATATGAACCGGATTTTTAGTTTAATGCGTACAGCCATCGGCGCTGATTTCAGCTACTATAAACCAAATACCCTCAAACGCCGGATCATGCGCAGGATGGTATTGCATAATATTAATGGAGTACCCGGCTATGTCAAATATCTGCAGCATAACCCGGCTGAAATCAAGGCGTTGGCGCAGGATATTCTGATTGGAGTCACCAGCTTTTTCAGGGATCAGGAAACATTTGAACAGTTAAAGGGAGAATTGTTTCCCAACCTGATTAAAAATAAAACCGGCAATACGCCAATTAGAATTTGGGTGCCTGGCTGTTCAACCGGAGAGGAAGCCTACTCGATTGCCATCGCCTTATTGGAGTTTTTTGAAGAACAAGGTATTCATCACCCCATCCAGATCTTTGCCACCGATTTAAACGGCAGCGCGATTGGAAAAGCCCGCAGCGGCATTTATCCGGAAAGTATCAGGCAGGATCTGACGCCGGAACGGCTGCGTCGTTTCTTTATCAAGGTCAACGGCAGTTATCAGATTAGTAAAAAGGTTCGGGATCTATGTATCTTTGCCGAACAGAACGTGATCAAGGACCCTCCTTTTTCCGGACTCGATCTGATTAGTTGCCGCAATGTCTTGATCTACTTTGGCCCGGTTATCCAGCGCAAAGTAATTCCCATTTTTCACTATGCTTTAAAACCAACCGGTTATCTGCTGCTTGGAACTTCAGAAAGCGTCGGAACTTTCTTGGATTTGTTTGCTTTAGCGGATAAAAAAAATAAGATTTATGCTAAAAAAGCAACCGTCACTCCGCTGAACTTTGACTTTACTACCATTGGAAGCGGCGTATCCAGACTGGAGGAGGAGAAAGGAATGAGGGAGCCAAGGGTTGACTACGACGTACTTCAGGAAGCCGATCAGCTTCTACTGACCCAATATGTGCCGGCCAGTATCCTGGTTAACGATAAACTGGAAATCTTGCAATTCCGGGGCCAAACCGATGCCTATCTCAGCCACGCGCCGGGAGTCGCCAGCTTTAACCTTTTTAAAATGACCCGGCCCGATCTGGCGATTGAGTTACACAAAACAATTCATCAAGCGGACAAGGAAGAACATCCGGTTCGCAAAAAAGCTCTATTCATTGAAGGAGAATATGTCGATATCGCGGTTTTTCCTTTAAAAGATCCGGCCCAGGAAAAAATTGTTTTTTAATTGTTTTTGAAACGAAACCCTCACCCGCTTCAACGCAGGAAAAAAGCAGCTTCTACCCATTGGAACCGGAACAGAGGAACCAGTCGGATGGAGTTAGCCAGTTGAACCAATTAAAAAAGGAATTGGCCGCTACCATTGATTATCAACAATCCATCATTGAGCAACGGGAATCTGCCAATGAGGAACTCCGCGCCGCCAACGAAGAGATTCAATCGAGTAATGAAGAATTACAAAGCACCCATGAAGAAATGGAGACCGCCAAAGAAGAACTGCAAGCCACCAATGAAGAATTGATTACCGTGAATGATGAAATACGCAACCGGAATACAGAATTGAACCAAGTGAACAATGATCTGAACAACCTGCTCTCCAGTACCAATATCCCGATTATTATTTTGGACAGGAATCTGCGTATCCGGCGCTTCACGGTTATGGCCGAGAAGATAATGAATTTGATCCCCGGCGATGTGGGAAGACCCTTGAGCGACATCAGGCCCAATATAGAGTTGCCTCACTTGGAAGAGATGATTCGGGAAGTGATGGATACTTTGATGGTCAAGGAACAGGAAGTGCAAGATCGCTTGGGACGCTGGTATTCGTTATGCATCCGGCCCTATAAGACCTTTGAAAACAAAATCGACGGCGTGGTGATTACCATATTCGATATTAATACCCTCAAACCCAGTATGGAACAGCTCCAAGAATCCCGAGACTATATTGCAATTTTGGATACCATCCGTGAGCCCTTTCTGATCCTGGATGCCGGACTGCGGGTGAAACTGGCGAATCAAGCCTTTTGCCGCACCTTTCGGGTTGCGCCGTCGGAAACGGAAAATCAAGTGATCTTTGATTTAGGAAACAGTGAGTGGGATATTCCCATGTTAAGAGCGCTTTTGGAAGAGATCCTTCCTAAAAACAGTAGTTTTCACGATTTCAAAGTGGAACATTTTTTTTCGAAAATCGGTCGGCGAGTGATGTTGCTTAACGCCCAGAGGGTAATTGGGGAAGGCAATCTAACCCCGTTTATTTTATTAGCCTTTGAGGATATTACCGGGAAAATTTGAACGGATTCCGGCGGAAAATTGGTGATCAGATGTTGAATTATGAAAAACTAACCAAGGCTAAGCTTATTGAAACTCTCAAATCGTTTCAGACCGCCGAGAGTATGGATAAAGATGAGCGGGAACAGTTATTACACGAACTACAGGTCCATCAGATCGAGCTGGAGATGCAAAATCAGGAATTACGGGAAACGCAACAGCAGTTGGAAGAGACCGGTAACCTTTACGCGGATCTCTATGACTTTGCCCCGGTAGGCTATATTAGTTTCAATGATAACGGATTTATTCAAGAGATCAATCTCACCGGCGCCACTCTGCTCGGTAAAGAACGCTCCCGTTTGATCAATACGCCATTTGCGGTTTACGTAACGCCAAAGGATCTTGGAAAATTCCGGGACCATTTATTCAATTGCCGGCAAGCAACGGAAAAAGTAACCACTGATATCGGTCTGATTGTAAAAGAAAACGCCGTTCTTCAGGTTCAACTGTCTAGTGTCGCCGCTTATGATCTCAAGCGAAAAATCATTTTATACCGCACCGCTTTCACCGATATTACCGAACAAAAACGAGTGGATAAGGCCTTGTGCGAAACCCGGAATTACCTGGATAATTTGATCCAGCATGCTAACGCCCCGATTATTGTCTGGGATCCTCAGCTTAAAATAACTCGTGTTAATCATGCCTTCGAACATCTTACCGGTTACTATGCCGCCGAAGTCATCGGTGGGGAATTACGGCTCCTTTTTCCGGCAAGCAGCCGGACGGATTCGCTGCAGAAAATCGCCGCTACCTTAAGCGGCGAGCACTGGGATTCAGTGGAGATTCCGATATTACGCCAGGATAGCGGGGTACGAGTGGTCCTCTGGAATTCCGCCAACATTTATGCAGAGGATAGTCAAACCCTACTCGCTACTATTGCCCAAGGTCAAGATATTACCGAACGCATCCAAGTGGAAGACGCCTTACGTGAGAGTGAAAAACGTTATAGCGACCTGTTCCACAACAATCATGAAGTCATGTTTTTAATCGATCCCGATGATGGGAAAATCGTTGAAGCCAATCCGGCGGCCTGTTCTTTCTATGGCTATGATCGTCAGGAATTAACCTTAAAAAAGATTACAGATTTTAATACCATGCCGCCGGCGCCTAATACAGTACCGGCGGTACTTAATAAACTATCGTCGGCGGAAGACTTTCCGAATATGCAACAGGGACAGTGGAAGCAACAACAGTCTATCCTGTTTCAGCACAGACTGGCAAACGGAGAAAATCGTGACGTTGAGGTTTTTAGCAGTCAGATCACGGTAAAAGGCCGATCTCTTTTGTATTTAATAATTCATGACATCACCGAACGCCAACAAATAGAACACGCGTTGCAAAAATTATACAACGAATTAGAGATCAAGGTTCAGAAACGAACCGGCGAACTCACCAAGGCAAATTACACATTGCAGAAAGAGATCATCGAACGAAAGCAGGCTGAGGGGGATTTAGCTGCGGAAAGTGAACGTTTAAATGTAATACTATGCTCAATCGCAGATGGTGTAATTGCCGTCGATACAGACCAAAAAATAATATTGATGAACAAGAATGCTGAAAAGTTAACCGGTTGGACTCGAGAGGAGGCCGATGGCCGTTTATTCAATGAGATTTTTCAAAGTATTTATGATAAACAGGATAGCTCTTATGAAGACTTGAATATTACCGCTTTTAAAGCCGGTACTGTCTCTGATTACAGCCGGGATATCGTTTCGGTTTCCAAAGACGGGTCTGAGTGTATGCTCACTATCAATGGCGCTTCCTTGCTTGATACTCAAGGCAATAATATCGGTACGGTAATGGTTTTTCATGACATTACCAAACAACGGAACCTGGAAGACGATTTGTTAAAAACTCAGAAACTTGAATCCCTTGGTATCCTAGCCGGTGGCATTGCTCATGATTTCAATAATTTTTTAGCGGCAATCATGGCCAGTGCGCAATTAGCAAATATCCGCCTAACGAAAGGAATCGATATTCATCAAAACTTAACCGACATTGAACAAGTAATCAATAAGGCGGCCGGTTTAACCAAACAATTGCTTACCTTTTCCAAAGGAGGAGCGCCGATCAAGAAAACCGCTTTGATTGCGGATTTAATTAAAGATACGGTTGAATTTACTTTGCACGGCACTAAACTCAAGTGTGATTTTATCATCGCGGACGATCTCTGGTTGGCTAAGGTGGATGAAGGGCAGATGAGCCAAGTAATCAACAATCTAGTGCTTAATGCGGTTCAAGCCATGCCGAACGGAGGCACGATTAAAATCCAAGTTGAAAATATTAAATTGGAAGCAGGACATCTCGTTCTGCTTGCGGCGGGGAACTACGTGAAAATTAGCATCGCCGATCAAGGGGTGGGAATCCCGGAAGAGCATCTCTCTAAAATATTTGACCCTTACTTTACCACCAAACAGAATGGCAACGGTTTGGGACTCGCCAGTTCTTATACAATCATCAAAAAACATAAAGGTTATATCGGAGTTCAATCCGAACTGGGAGTGGGCACTACTTTTGAGATTTATCTGCCGGCCTCAAAAAAGAAATCCCTCGCAAAGGAGCCGGAGTCGGAATTGATTATGGATGGAACGGGAAAAATACTATTGATGGATGATGAAACCAGCATCCGGGAAGTTACCGGAGAGATACTGAGCCAGATCGGGTATGAAGTTGCAGTGGCCGCAGATGGCGCCGAAGCAATATCCCTCTACTCACAGGCTAAGGAATCGGGTTTGCCTTATGATGTAGTTATCACCGATTTGACCATTCCCGGAGGCATGGGGGGTAAAGATGTAATCGCTAAATTGCTTGTAATCGATCCCGAAGTTAAGGTTATTGTTTCCAGCGGCTATTCCAACGATCCGGTGATGTCGGACTACCGGGAATGCGGTTTTAACGATCTGGTCACTAAACCATATAAAATTGAAGAATTGCATCAAAAAATACTCAAGATAATTCAAAGCCAACATCAGAGAGATGTCCCAAAAACGCCTTTAAAGAGGCCGTGAGATTCGAAAACATTTAAGAAAAACTGGAATTTCCATTGATTTACTGGTTTATACCCCTCGGGAAATCGAAGAATGGCGTGACACAAAAGCGGCGTTTATAACCCCAAATTGCAATCGCAAAATATGAGAATATGAATATAAAAAACAATAAAATAAAATTTTATAAATTATAGCCATCTAGCTGAACTTATGTTACAATAAATCGAAATATCATCCTCTCAGCGGAGACACGAGTTCGAATCCCATTAGGACTGTCAAGTGAACAAAACCCTGATAAATCGGGGTTTATTTTTTCATACTAATTTAATCTCGGAGGTCTGGCAAGTGGCTGAAATTCAAATTACAAGTAATGACGGAATAATTTATCAATGCGTAATAAACGACATCATTCGTTTATCAAAAGAGCAACAATCAAAATTAAAATTTCTAACTTTAGTGACAAATTCGTCAAAGATTGAACAGAATGGTATTGAGTTTGGCATCGAGGAGCGACAAGAAAAAGCCGTTTTGAAAACTATTCATAAAATTATCGGAGAAAACGGTATAAGTGATATTACCAAAGCGGCTAAGGAATTAATTGAGAAACGAATCGTCATTTTCCCAAGCCGGATTCAATATAATCATATCCCCGATCCCCAGCGGAATTGTATCCAAAAAAGAATTGCAATTGCACGTTTGATAGCGGCGGGGAAAATTTTGAAAATTGCGGCCAGGTTCAGTTCTGAGAGTAAACAAATTCAACAACGACTGGCTTACACAACCGAAAGCAGCATTGACAGCAGCAAACTACTGATAAGTTTTTCACAGGACAAATTTATTATAATATTCAATGCCAACATCAATGAAGGGGAAATGAAGTCAATACCATACGCGCAGTTATTGGAAACAACTGATAACAACCATTTTGACTATTCATTAAATGGAATGGAATGCCCATGCGGAGGGATAGCTTCTCCGCTCTTAACCGATGTTACCTTTACTTTTGACGGTAAAGCAATTGTGGTAGAAAGCGTTCCGGTGCTTATGTGTTCTCAATGTAGTGGGATGTATGATGATGCCTTAATTAGTATTCGAACTGAACAGCAAGCATACAAGGCCATGCAAGAAAACAAAAACGTAATCGAATTTTGAGCCTCCCACGCTTGAGGTGAATCCTTAAGAATAAGGCTATATCGATGTTAAAATCGACATAAGAAAGGCTTATTAACTATTAAAGAACGGCTAAAAGCACAGATAAAATAAAAGGTGGGCTTAAAATGAAAACAGAACGGAAGATAACTAAGGCGCTTACCATTGCGGGCTCCGATACCAGCGGCGGCGCCGGGATGCAGGCTGATTTAAAAACCTTTCAAGAACTGAATGTATACGGTATGACTGCGCTTACTATGATAGTGGCACAGAACCCCAACAATAACTGGTCTCACGATATTTATCCGGTTGGTTTGGATGCCATTGAGGCCCAGATTGATACCGCGCTTGGTGGAATCGGGGTGGATGCGCTAAAAACCGGAATGTTGCCAAGTTTTGAGGTGATAGAGTTAACAGCTCGCAAAATCCGGCAGTATGGAGCGAAAAACATTGTGATCGACCCGGTGATGGTCTGTAAAGGCACGGATGAGGTCGTAAACCCGCAGGCGGTGCAGGGGCTGAGGGATATTCTTGTGCCGCTGGCGGATATCGTGGCGCCGAATATCTATGAGGCGGCGCAATTAAGTGGAATGCAGCATATACAATCGGTTGAAGATATGAAAGAAGCTGCCCGGCGTATCCATGGGCTTGGAGCCAAAAATGTTCTGATAAAGGGAGGCGCAAAGCTCGGCGCGGAGAAAGCCTTTGATCTTTTCTTTGACGGCGGCAGTTTCGAGCTGTTGGAGATCCCCCTTATCAAAACAACATATACCCACGGTGCAGGCTGTACAATGGCGGCGGCAATCACCGCAGGACTTGCCAATGGTCTGGGAGACTTTGAAGCCGTGCGACAGGCGAAGAAATTTGTGACAACTGCAATTGAGCATGGTTTTCCCCTCAATCGATATGTCGGAGCAGTCAATCATGCCGCGCACCGCTTATTTGAGGATCGGAGTTAACAGCGGCATCGCCTAAGCTTCGGTATGAGGTCCATTTGATATAGAGACACACAGCGTGTTTACTTTACTTCAAATCATTCGGCATACTGTTTTGTGATCAATAATTAAGCAAGCCATCGAAATATACTCTTTACGGTTGGCAAATATTGCCGTATGAGTAATGCGATGGCTTTTGGTTTTTACATAGGGTGGAATCTTGGAGGCGAATATAAAAAGCTATTTTGAA
>DNPP01000470.1:0-3869 GCA_003501365.1 Bacillota bacterium | reverse complement strand
CATTTGGATAGGATTGCCCATCATTGTTCGAGGCATGCCGCACATGTTTATGTTTAAGCCGACAATATTTAACGCTCTTTTTGCTATGGTACCGCATAGCATCTATGCAGGTGTAACTGCCTTTTGTATAGTTAGGTTTACCAAAATAGAGAGCTGGTGAAGGTTTTCAATTCGTGGGATGGATGATAGTGCGGGATGGTGGCTACCCTTTAAAGCAGCTTACTGATTGCCAAAAGTCTTTGTGAGAAAGTTGTTCATTTTCATATCTGGGATGAACCGCTTAATTTTGATGTTGTCGCTCGTATGCCGGTTGAAGAATTACTTTAGGAATACTCGCCGACTTTACGATTTGTGGAAGACGACAGCGAATTTTGCAAAAATATTGCAACCAAGGGGGTTAAACTTTAACTTTATATTATGAACAATCCTTGAATCACCGGAGATTGACCTGCTAAATGCAGGCTTTTTTATTTTCCAACAACCATATCTTTTGTTGCGAAAATTAATTTAGTTGTAAAGTGGCAAGGGTATTTTTGGATAATCAAGAACTACTAGATAAGGTACCACTCATTATTCCATTAAGTCAAAGAGTGAGGGCAGTTGATGCAGAATCCATTCCGTATTTATTACGATTTACCCAAAACAATCTATATTCTCTTCTGGGTCCAAGTGATCAACCGCTGCGGCGATTTTGTAATCCCGTTTTTAGCCCTGTTTCTTGTAACTAAAATGGGCTTTGATTCCAAAACATCCGGGTTGATTGTCACCATCAGCATCATTTTGCAGGTTCCGGGCTCTCTGATCGGAGGGAAAATTGCCGATTATTACGGCAGAAAAATCACTTACCTGGTTTCGCAAACGGTGGCCGGGTTATGCATTTTGTTATGCGCTTTCGCCACCGGAAAGGTAATTATCGGCCTGCTTTTTATCTCCACCTTTTGTGGCGCGGCGGTCAAACCGACCCTTAATACTATGGCCTATGATCGGTTGGGGCCCGAAAAACGCAAAGCCGGCTATTCCCTGATGTATTTGGGGATTAATCTTGGAGTTGCCGTCGGCCCGCTGATGGCAGGATTTTTATTCAACCATTACTTAAAAATATTCTTTATTGGAGATGCTTTGACTTCACTAGTCGCTGTATCCCTGGTATTTTTTAAGATCCGTGATCAGGAAACGCTTTATATACAACCGATGAAGAATTGTCAAAACAGCAGCGGGCTAGTGGCGGATTTAGCCAAGAAACCGGCGCTGGCGGTTTTTTTGATCTTATCCATGGTTTATAGTTTCGTCTATGTGCAAAACAATTTCTCGCTGCCGTTGATGATGAAAACCCTGTTCCAACAGAAAAGTCCAATTTATATGGGTTATGTAATAAGTATCAACGCTATCACGGTATTGTCTCTGACAACTCTAATAACGGTGTTCACCAAGAAGATTCCCTTTTTGGTCAATATTGCCGCTGCCGGCGTATTTTACGCTATTGGCTTCGGAATGGTGGGGCTTAGCAATTATTTGCCGCTGTTGTTGTTTTCGACCGTTTTGTGGACCATCGGCGAGATCCTTGATATCACCAATTCCGGCATATTTATTGCAAATAATTGCCGCGCAGATATTCAAGCCAGATACAGTGCCTTAGTCATGATTACCGGTTCGACCGGGAAAGCTTTGGGCACATTAGTCATGGGCGGATATATTAAAAAAATGGGGATTACCGCCGTTTGGCCGTTTATCATGGTGATTGCTCTCTGTAACGCATTTCTGATTTATCTGCTGTATGTTTATTTAACCAAGAACAAAACAGTGACTAAAAGGCGGATTGATGAAGCAGTATGACAAAAAGGTCGTACCCGGAACTTTTTAAAATAGATGGCGTTATAATAATTAAATCTCCTTTTTTCATTATATCCTTCTTTTGCCCCGCTACTTGCTTAAGTGGCGGGGCTTTTTCTGCTTTTGGGATCACATTACGATACTTGCGGCCTCACATGAGTATAAACCCAGACTGCATTAAACAATAACAAGGCACCGGTTGAATAAAAAACATAATCAATGCCGAAAGAGGCCGCCATTTGTCCGCCCAGTACCGCTCCGCCAAAGGAGCCCAAAAACTGGGCGGATTGATTGTAACCGAAAATTCTCCCGGTGACTGTTCCCGGTACATTGTTATTGACCAAGCTATTGACGGCAGGTAAAAGCCCAGCCGTGGCAATACCTAATAAAAAGCGAAGCGCCACCAGTTGCCACGGTGAGCGTACAAAGGCCTGCGGGATAAATAAAATTCCCGCAGCGATCAGGGCCCCCAGGATTATTTTGCGGGGCCCGATTCGATCCGAAAGTTTTCCAAGCGAAGGCGATGTCAAGATACTGGCGATTCCCGGCGCGGAGAAGGCGATACCGGAGATTAAGGCAATATATCGGGTATGAGAAGTCAATTGTTTGATATAGACTGTAACAATGGGCTCAATGGACATCAAGGCGAGCTGTATGATAAATGTGGTAGTAAACATGGCGATCAATAATTTAGGGTCGGGGATAAGGTTCCATACTTCATGAGGACTGAGCGGCGTTTGGCGAATAGGGGTAAACTCCTCCCTAACCAAGAGGAGCGTGGTTACAAAAGTGAACAACAGCAACACGCCGATAGCAAAGAACACGGCGCGAATGCCCATGATTTCGGTTAAATAACCGCCGATTAACGGTCCCAGCAATGTTCCACCGGCCATCCCGGTGGAAAGAGTACCTAAAGCCCAACCGGAATATTCCCGGGGTGTCTGGGTTGCAACTAAAGTAATGGCTGATGAGATATATCCGGAGATGACCCCCATGAGCAGTCGCAATCCTACTAATTGATAGACGTGATTTACTAATCCCATTAAGGAGATGACGATGGCCATACCCAGACTGGCCCGGAGAAGCATGGGTTTACGCCCATATTGATCCGCCATTCGCCCCCAGATCGGCGAGAAGATCGCCGAGGCAATGAAGGTAATTCCGAAAGCAATTCCCGACCATTGTTCGACAGCGGCGGTATTATGAATGCCGAGTTGTTCGATGTAAAGCGGCAAGACCGGGGTAATCTGACTGAGTCCGGTGGCGGTAACGAATGACCCAAACCAGCAAACCCATAGGTTCTTTTTCCAAGTTGCAATTGCCAAAGATATTCGCCTGATTTCATAGATGGTAATGGAAAGTAATCAATGATCATAGACTGCTTTCATTTCTACACCACTCGTCTTTTTCCTTTCATGAATATTTGATGGATAAACAACAAAAGTAGATTTTTTGGTTCAATATTTCCTTTTTCTCCTCAAACTAGAATCTTTATTCAGAAGTCCTGAATAATATGTTTAATAAGTAGGATTATCCTATACAAGAATGGCAATCAGGTTTGGGCCGATTGGGAATGAAGAATAAACGTGCTTTCACAGTGAGTTTATAATAGCCGTATGAAGAGTGGCGGCCTCCCTTGTGATGGAGAAACCCGTGGTTGCCCTGGTAAAGCCGGAACCATGTCCCCGGTTTGGGTATCGCTCAGTGATCAAGTGGTGGTGGAAACAGTCTACATCCTTAAAAGATAGACGGCACTATTGATATTCAGAGATAACCGGATGAATTCTTCGGTAACCACATCCCAGAGCACGATATTATATTAAAAACAAAAAGCCCAATCTCTGTTTTGGCGCCGAGATTGAGCATCAACTAAAACTAGATCGGCTGGGGTCTCCCCACCACCGTGTATGATGATAACTTTCATTTTTGAGGTAAGGCCGACTCCTTCGAAGCGTATTTCCAATCTTTACTATCCATTTCCCGGAAAAACCGGACCATTTCTTTGACTAACACTTCCACCATTTTTTGACCCTTAGCGG
>DNPP01000056.1:4683-6055 GCA_003501365.1 Bacillota bacterium | reverse complement strand
ACACCAAAGATTTAAGGTTACCCTTCCACCTGACAAAGCCCAATATATACACTTCCCGGGGGAAGGGCAAGGGTTAGGTGCTCTTCGATGCTTTTTGATCTACCCGCGCGTCGGATTGCAGGCGTTCTTTCAGCTATGTACTTGACACTATCACCCCGCACTCAAGAGTTACACCTGTTAGATTGCGCCCATACTGGGCGCACCCCAAAAAAGGCGGGAGCCGTAGCCCCCGCCTTTGTAAAGCAACTGATTTGAAATTAATTAGAATAAAACGTTGAGTTTGAGAGTGCTGGTTTTGTCGGTGTCATTGCCGGTCAAACCGGTATTGATGTTTTCATATTGAATTCTGGCATTGTTGTTAATTTTGTAACCAACACGGAAGGCCAATGCATTACTGTCTTGGCTGTCCGGTTTTTCAACCTGAGCTTCTACACGGGCATATACCGGCATATCAGCGGAATCATAGTTTAAACCGATATAAGCTTTATTGGTGTTGTCGCCTGTTACCGGTTCAACCGAGGTGTAGTTGGCATACACTTTGGCAGCTGCGTTGACATTATAGAATCCGTTTACAGCCGTAACTGAATTGGCTGGATTTGATGCAACATCATTTAATGCATAGCCATCTTCAGAGGAAGCAACATAATAAGCGTCTACGCCCCATTTGTCATTGGCATAAGCCGGGTTGATGCCATATAAACTTCCTTGGTCTTCAGTACCCATGTTCGGACGGGACAAATAGCCTGCTACAGTAACACCTTTTGCAACATTAAAGGTAGCTTTAATAGCTTCAGTGGGTTTGATATCATTGTGTGCGGCAAGAATATCCATGTTGTCTTTGGTGTTTTGACCCCAGTACCCAACTTGAACAGTTCCGAAACCTTCGCTAAATTTACCCCAAACCTCATCAAAGCCAACCTTATTAGTAACATCAGAGGCTTTAAAAGCGCCAAAAACGGTAAAATTATCGCCGAGTTTTACATTGGTGGTAATTTTAGCATCACCAAAGTCACCTTTAGCTGCTCCAGCGTTTTCCAATTGATAACCAAAATTGAGTTCGCCACCAACAGTGGTTTCGGCCATTGCGATAGCGGTCATGGAAAGAATCATTACAGCGGTAATTGCAATCACTAATAACTTTTTCATCTAAGAACGTTCCTCCTTATTTTTAAGTGCTTTTTTTGAATTACTTGGAACACTTCTGAATCGATACTAGAAAAGATACCGTCTCTTTGTTCCGTTCATTCCTCCCTTCGATATATCGCAACCGGAGCAACGTTACGAGGGTTCCATGTTATCCTCATAACTTACCCGGAAGGCGTGCTTGATTCAAAAGTAATTCTATTACAAATTAGTAATTATCTTGAAGCAT
>DNPP01000056.1:0-4288 GCA_003501365.1 Bacillota bacterium | reverse complement strand
ATTGATTAAGCTGCTGAAATATCAAACCCAATCTCTATCCCTATCCGGTTAATTCAACGCTTGAAACTAATTACGATTTAGTTGCGTTATATTATATGATACTTTTCATTTGGCCTGCGTTCTTTGGAGCTTCAACGGGCACTCTCTTTGTGATTATCACCAATCCTCTGTACCTTTGAGAAAATGAACAGCTAGGGGTTAAACCGGCTTCGAAACTTCTCCTCCATAATCGAATCTTTTTTCTAGCTGCACTTTTGATAAACACCCAATTCACTTTTTGACTTCTAAATCCTTTAGGTAAATTTTAACCCTGCTCCCGATATTCGGAAGCAGGGTCATAGATCCTGCAACAAGCATCATTCTAATACTGTTAAAAGCAATTCAGGTCGTCAAGGCGCTTATTTAAGCTAACCCTCGCCCTTCCCCTCGGATGCATTCCCGAATGCAGACTCAAGTGGAAGGGTAACCCCCATGCTTTGCAGATTTTTTAAACCATCTTTCGAGCCCCATATGTATTTTGACGTCAAAGCCCAAGGTTACCCTTCCACCCGACATAGCCCAATATGCCGGCTTCCCGGGGGAAGGGCTAGGGTTAGGTTAGGTTTGTTTTCTCTTAGACCCAAAGATCTCCCTCTAATTGGCTTACTTCTCACCCTTCTTCGCCGTCCTTACCATGGCGATCTGGCCGGCTCTTACGATCTCCCGGATCCCGAACGGTCGGAGCAAGGCAATCAATGCTTCGATCTTGTCGCTACTCCCGGTGATCTCCACCACCACTGCCCGGCTGCTGACATCCACCACTTTAGCCCGGAAAATATCGACAATCTGCAGCACCTCGGCCCGGTTCTGGGACCCGGCATTGACTTTGATCATAGCCAGCTCCCGCACTACGGCTTCCCCGGGCGGAATATCGTTGACCTTAACCACGTCCACCAATTTGTAAAGTTGTTTCTCAATCTGTTCCACTACCTGGTCTTCGTCGGCATCTACCACAATAATCATTCTTGATTGATCGGGTTCCTCCGAGTGGCCGACCGCAATGCTCTCAATATTATAGCCGCGACGGCTGAACAGTCCGGCTACTCTGGACATGACACCCGAATGATTGACTACCAGAGCCGAAATTATATGACGCATCAGTCATTCACCCCGATCATTTTATTAATTGAACCACCGGCCGGAACCATCGGCAGCACGTTCTCCTCCCGCTCCACCTGACAATCCACCACTACTGGCCCGGGGGTCGCAAATGCCTCTTTCAGGGTATCCGCCAGATTTTCCAATTCCGTGATCCGAAACCCTTTCGCTCCATAGGCTTCGGCTATTTTTACAAAATCCGGATTGGACTCCAGCACTGTCCCGGAGTAGCGTTTATTAAAGAAAAATTCCTGCCATTGCCTGACCATCCCCAGGTAGAAATTGTTCAAGATAACCACTTTTACCGGGATCTGGTTGGCAACCGCCGTTCCCAGCTCCTGAATATTCATTTGAAAGCTGCCGTCTCCGGCAATATCGATCACCAACCGATTGGGATTGCCGATCTGGGCGCCGATGGCCGCCGGAAAACCAAATCCCATCGTACCTAACCCCCCGGAAGTAATAAAAGATCTCGGCCGGGTAAATTGACAATAATGAGCGGCCCACATCTGGTGCTGCCCTACCTCGGTACAGATAATCGCTTCGCCGCCGGTCAAGCGGCTGATTTCTTCGATCACCCTTTGTGGTTTTAAACCCTTCGGCTCGTATTGCAGCGGATACTCCTTTTTCCAAGCATTGATCCGCCCGAGCCACTCCGGGTTCCGGCTTTCGGTCAACCTTTCCAGCAGCATCTCCAGCACTATTTTTACATCCCCGACGATGGGAATATCGCAACGTACATTTTTACCGATCTCCGCCGGATCGATATCGATATGGATGATCCGGGCCCGGGGCGCAAAAGTTTCGATCTTACCGGTTACCCGGTCGTCAAAGCGGGCCCCTACCGTGATCAAAAGATCGCTATCGCAGACCGCAAAATTTGCCGCCGCCGTGCCGTGCATCCCCAACATGCCCAGATTCAACGGATGGCTACTGGGGAAAGCGCTCATCCCCATCAAAGTGGTTGTTACCGGGATATCCATTCGTTCAGCCAGCTTGCGTAATTCTTGATCCGCCCCGGCAATAACGATACCGCCGCCTGCGTAAATGAGAGGACGGTGGGCGTTTTGGATCGCTTCGGTGGCATCTTTGACCTGACGGGCATTCCCGATATAATTGGGTTTATAACCGGGAAGGTTAATGGTATCGGGAAATTCCGGCTTGACGCTTAGCGTCGTGAGGTCTTTGGGTAAATCGATCAAAACCGGGCCCGGCCTGCCGGTGCCGGCAATATGAAATGCCTCTTTCACCACCCGCGGCAGATCATTGATATCGCGCACCAAATAATTGTGTTTGGTAATTGGCATCGAAATCCCGGTGATATCGGCTTCCTGAAAAGAATCGCAGCCGATTAAGGAAGTAGGCACCTGTCCGGTGATAGCCACCATCGGTACCGAATCCATATAGGCTGTGGCTATCCCGGTCACCAGATTAGTGGCCCCGGGTCCGGAAGTTGCCAGACACACCCCGGTCTTACCGGTACTGCGCGCATAGCCGTCCGCGGCGTGGGCGGCCCCTTGTTCATGCCGCACCAAGATATTCCGGATCTTGGAATCATATAAAGCATCATAAATCGGAATGACCTGCCCGCCGGGGTATCCGAAAATAACCTCAACCCCTTCCCGCGCCAGACACTCCAACAAAATATCCGCTCCCGATACCTTCATTTTTCATCTATCCCCCATATCCCATCGTTAAAAAACAATGAATTATATCAATAATAATGCCAGACATATTAAATGTCAATAATTATTTGCATAAAATAAGTGCTCGTTAATAAAGCGTTTTCAAAGTATCATCATTGCAGAATCATTATTTGCGAGTCTTAGATTATTTTTTTATAAATATTACTTTAAATTTAAACCATTTAATTTGTTCCCCCAAAGCCATCCTTAATAAAACAAAAAGCATCCGCCGTTAGTAGCCAAATGCTTTTTGATCTCTTGCCTTCAGGAGGCCTATTGACCTAACCCTCGCCCTTCCCCTCGGATGCATTCCCGAATGCAGACCCAAGTGGAAGGGTAACCCCCATGCTTTGCAAGCCTTTTTAACCATCTTCCGAGCCCATATGTATCCATATGTATTTAGACGTCAGAGTCCAACGTTACCCTTCCACCTGACATAGCCCAATATGCCGGCTTCCCGGGGGAAGGGCAAGGGTTAGGTTTTAACTTCCACCCAACAAAAATCGAACGTGCGGGTTAGGTGCTCTTGCTCTACTTCAGCACTGCACCGGTATTGGCCGAAGTAACCAACCGGCTGTACCGCCCCAGGTAGCCTGTCTTCACCCTGGGTTCCGGTTGTTTCCATTCCAACTTGCGTTTCGCCAGTTCCGCATCGCTCACCAATATATCCACCTTGCGACCGGGAATATCGATGTTGATCCGATCGCCCTCCCGCACCAAAGCAATCGGGCCGCCGTCCATCGCTTCCGGGGAGATATGTCCGATGGAAGCTCCCCGCGAGGCCCCTGAAAACCGGCCGTCAGTCAACAAGGCGACCTCTTTATCGAGACCCATTCCGGCAATCGAGGACGTAGGGCCGAGCATCTCCCGCATACCGGGCCCGCCTTTGGGGCCTTCATAGCGGATTACTATAATATCTCCGGCTACAATTTTACCATCCCAGATAGCTCGGATTGCTGCTTCTTCACTATCAAAAACTCGGGCTGGGCCTTGATGCCGCATCATCTCCGGAGCAACCGCCGCCTGTTTAACCACGCAGCCATCCGGCGCCAGATTGCCCCACAAAACCGCCAACCCGCCCTCGGCATGATAGGCGTTATCAAAGGAGTGGATCACGTCCGGCAATTTAACTTTAACTCCGGCAATATTGTCACCAATGGTCTTCCCGGTGACACTTTTAGCTGCGGTATGGATCAAACCCTTTTCCGCTAAGACGCTCATCACAGCCGGTATACCGCCGGCCTGATCCAAGTCCTGAATATAATGTACTCCCCCCGGTCTTAAATGTGTTAAATGCGGCGTCTTATAACCTACTTCATTTACCCAATTCAAGTCCAATTGGATTCCCACTTCATGGGCAATGGCGGGTAGATGTAGCACGGTATTGGTGGAGCCGCCAATGGCCATATCCACCGTGAAAGCATTGGCAAATGCCTCTTGGGTCAATATTTCACTGGGTCTGATGT
>DNPP01000408.1:3926-8221 GCA_003501365.1 Bacillota bacterium | reverse complement strand
CAGGACTATCAGCCCTACCTGGATTATGCCGGTGACAAAATGTTAAATTACGATTATATGGTTGACCAAAAAGACTCCGATCAGGATGGATTACCGGATTATGAAGAAATAAATAAATACTGCACCGACCCCAATAAACCCGATACGGATGGAGACGGCATCCTCGACGGAGATTGGAACGAGCGCACCGAATATGCTTATACCATAACTGCAAGGCGAGAGCTAAAATCACCATTCAACGCAGCTTCATTACGCGATACATTCGAGGATATCAAAATCATATCGGATACGAAAGATAAGCTGATTTATGATTGTGTACTATACCTTATGCCAAAGACAATGTCGAAGGAAACCCGGGCTGGCAAAGTTATAAAGATAACCCCGCCTTTACCGACCTTTTAAAGCCACGCAAAACGACAAACTGGGATGAAGAGATGAAGCAACAGATTTTAGCATCGATTCCCGATAGCTGTAAAACCGATTTGTAATACGGTTTGTGATCCCCTATTATTTAAATTGGAAGCGAGAAAATCCCATGCCGTTTAAGGACCAACCAGCGGACTTGTTTGTAGACCTGAGAGGGGAAAAACCTGTAATTTACAATCGATTTTTATGGAATTCCCGGACACTCCAAATTTCTATTATTGACCATAAAGAACATAAAAAGCATGACGTTATTTCCATCAAAGATTTTGCTATTTCTTCATGTCCTTCATGACCTTCATGGTACAATAAAACATTTTAAAAACTTCCAGAAGCATACGGGGTAGTCAATGGCAGTCTTGGATCAACCATTAATAAAGGAGCCCGGCTTCTTTGTATGGGACCATTTATCGTGTTCCTCCATGCCGATAAGGATGGTTGTTATATCGCATCCAACTCTTGATATTTTTTCAGTAAATATTGAGCAACAAAAGTGACCCCTTGCGGCTGGGCCCCTTTTTTCAGGCTCACTTCAAAAACGGGCACCAGGGAAAGTGTCCGGAGTCCTTTCAAGAAATTCTCACTGTTAAATCCAACCGCTTCCTTAAGATCGCATTTCGTCAATGCAACCACGTCAATATAGCTGAACATCGGTGTGTATTTAAATGGTTTATCATCACCTTCCGGTACGCTCGCCGCCAGTAACCGTACCGCCTCTCCCAAATCAAATTCGGCGGGGCAGATCAGATTGCCTACGTTCTCAATAAATACAATGGAATCCCTGATGTCGATGCAATCGGCTCCCTGTCGGATTACATGGGCATCCAGATGACATTCTCCGCAGGTGTTTATCTGAGCCGATTGAATTCCTTGTTTTTTAAGAAACTCCGCATCGATTGAAGAAGAAATATCCCCTTCGATGACGCCAATGCGAATACCTTTCAATTCATTGGCAATAGCGGATATCAGAGTGGTTTTTCCTGCGCCTGGCGCTCCCATAAGATTGACTGCAAGAATATGCCTTGAAGCAAAATACGCACGGTTTTCCGCCGCCAATTTATCGTTTCCCTCCAGAAGTTCTTTCATAATAATAACTTCCATGCAGTTCACCTCTAAAATTTATATGAAACACCTTTAAAAAATGCGAATATCAGACATGAGTTCATTGTCCAGTGAAAGATTGGATGTAAAATTCGCGGCCGGTTCCCTTCACCAGAACAGAATCGCCGCCGCAAGCTGGACAATTAAAGCCGCGCGTATGGGAAAACTCCTTTTTACAAACTGAGCATTTCAACATCGCCGGCCGGTGCTCAAAAACAAGCTTTGCACCTGCGCAAACACTATTTTTGGCAATGATCTCAAAATACATCTGCACCGACTCATCCATGATCGATGAAAGCTCACCGATCACCAGGTAGATTTGGGTTATTTCCTTCATATTACGTTTACTCGCCTCTTGCTCAATAACGCGCACAATATCAATTACAACAGGAAGTTCATGCATTTCATATCTCCAACTTGCAAAAATACGTACTGAGCACAAACCAAAGTGATGGTCCTGTCGATTTACTGCAATCAGATTCCGGCTAAACTCCCTATTCAAGAATTAGCCGTATTATATCCAATTAAATCAAGTTAACTTCCGTTAAAAGCCGATCATCAGCAAATAATTCCTCAGGTTTAGCAATGGTTTCGATCCCATACCGCTCATTCATCACGATAACCCGATCCGCCAAGCTCCTGCCGATTTCCAAATCGTGAGTGGCTATAATGATCGTGGTTCCCTGCTGATTCAGTTCTTACAACCGTAACAAAAACCATTTTTTCGTGCGTGGATCGAGGCTGTTGGTCGGTTCATCCAGCAATAACACTTCAGGATTATAAACTGTAACTGCAGCCAGGGCTGCTTTTTTCTTTTCCCCACCGCTCAAACGGTATGGGGGTCGGTCTTTTAATTCCGCCAGCTCAAAATCTTTAAAGCAGCATTCACAATTTTCGTTACATTGTCCCGATCCAAACCCATCTGTAATGGTGCGAAAGCCACCTCATCAAAGACACACCATAAATAATCGGCAACGCCGATGCGAAACCGGCTCATCATCTTAACTTCTCCGCTGTAACCCCTGGAAAGCATCGCTTGATAAACTTCGTCACCCAAGACGGTGGTTCGGATCAGCAGATTACCCGTGATATTAGCCACAAAACGGCGTCCTTCGCCGGCAGTACTCTTCCCCAAGCTCCTGCTTTTACGGGCTATAAACAAATTGGCTGCCATTTCCAATCCCAAAAAAATATAACGATGCGCCATTTCCAGAGTAGCTACAAATGGTGCCGGAATCTTGACAGCTTTCAAGGATTTTAGCAGTTCGGACCATTTCGTGGTGGAAGTCAAAAGGTAGATTAGGGAAATCGAGCCAAAAGACCGGAGGATAAGGGTAAGCGCGCCATACAGACCCGGCCCGGTGATATAAATATATTTGAATATATGAAAGATGGTTCCCCCGGAGTAACCAGATTAAATAATGACGGCAGGACGACAATCCCGGTAAAAAGGTTGCCCTAGTGAATACCCGTCGCAAGTAGCGGATGACCCTGATGCCGGAACAAACCACCAGCAGCAAGATATAACCGATGAGGGCCAGAAGCTCCGGAATGGTCCTAAGTAAGTTGGCGAAAATAATCACCCAAAAAGGATACCATTTTGACCCGGGGATCCAATAATTGCAGCAGCCCCTTTTTCCGAGCGGTCGCTTCGCTGTAAAACAGGTCAAAAAATCGTTTGAATGTCCAGGATCGTTTTTTCAGCAAAATTTTTCCTCATGGTCGGACCCTTTTCTAAATATTAAAACAACCCAGGCCGCCGTGAACTGAAAAATATCGAAAGAGCTATACAATATATCCATCTTTTGCCTATCCATCGGAGCAATATATTATATAACTCTTTGGTTCTAAATACTTCTGCCACAGTCCCTTTACTGAAAACAAAGCTGTGGCAGACCGAAACCTCAATTCCAGTTTAAAAGCGACTATATGTGATAATTAGGCGGCCTTTTCTTTCGTCTCCGGTATCAATTTGGCTATCAACCAAAAGATAAGAGCGATAACGGCGATACCGACCACCGCCGACAAAATATAGCCCAAGGCGGATTGATAAAAATTCTTGTCAAAACCGGGTATGCCGTAATCCGGCAGAATGTTCTTAATTACTTCACTAAAATGCTTCATTCCCTGCGGAATAAAACCGACTTTTTCCTTGATTTCATCGAGGCCCCACTCGCCCCAGGCCGAGCCGGGAGCCAATAAACCCAGTGGAGTAAGTACCACCAAAACGATAAAAGCGCTCAGAATTTTTTTCATTGCGGCAACCCCCTTAAATTCCCGGAAGCACGGTATAAAATATTATCCTCGCCCACCCGCTGCAAATAAAACACAACCAATCCGGTGACCACCGCTTCCGCAATCCCGGCGATCGTCAAATGGGCGAACAGCATGGCCGGTATCGCCAGTTTTAACCCATAGGGAAAATACAAGGCGGTCCCATTGGCGGCATGAAACAGTAGGGGCTGTAATCCAAGTTCGGTACCTGCGGCCAGCGCCGCACAGTTGATGCCGATATAAGAACCGATTGCCGCTGCAATTGGCTTATTGCCCTTTAATTTTACAATCAATAAATAAATCAGATAACCGACAAACGGCGCCACAAAGGCCATATTGAAACAATTAGCTCCCAGGGCCAGCACCCCGCCGTCGCCAAACAACAAAGATTGAATGACCAAAGCAACGGAAACCGCTATGGTAGCCGCCCATGGTCCGAGTGTAACCGCAATTAACGTAGCTCCCACGGCGTGAGCCGTAGTCCCATCGGGAATCGG
>DNPP01000408.1:0-3599 GCA_003501365.1 Bacillota bacterium | reverse complement strand
TTCTTTTTATCCAGGGTTTTGGCTACCTTTCGCCCCGTAGCAGCCCAGATCGGCAGCATAACTGCGCCCATCACTCCGCACGTCTGGGGGCTTAAGTACCCTTCCGGTATGTGCATTACAATCCCTCCGTATTACAAATTTCAAATTCATAATACGATTATTCTCCATAAAAAATATACTTCCTCCTAAAATTGGCAAATATTTTTGTATCGTTTAGCATTTTAGAGATTGTCTTCCGTATTCATCATAACATAATTTTAAAAAATGTAATATATCGCCTCGCCGTTCCAGCGAGTTTCTACGCCGTCGCAAAAAAATCGTCGCTTACTTGCCGGATCGAGGCTTAACCATCAATAAACAAAAAACTCCCATTTTAGTAGGGAGTTTAAATTACTTATAATGGCGGCCCTGAGATGAGTCGAACATCCGACACACGGTTTAGGAAACCGCTGCTCTATCCTCTGAGCTACAGGGCCGTTTGTACTAACTAATACTGTGGAGAATCCATAGATTCTCCTTAAAACGTCCAAATGACGTTACTATTATAACAAATCAGTACTGGATTTACAACCTTTCCACAATTCCTTCTTTTGCTATTCCCTGGTAAAAGCTTTTTGGCCTGAGCTGACCAGGAATGAATAACTAATAACCGGCAACTAATAACCAATAACTAATCACTCTTTCCCTCTTCCGCCATTCCCAGCAATGCCGCCTTACAGATCGCCTCCGGCACCGTCTCATAACAGTTACCGTCATTATAAAAACTGCCGGCATCGCAATCCGCCGCACCGGTCTCCGCAATCACTTTTCCTTCCCGGCTTAAGCGGATACAAAACGGCCAGCCCCGGGAGTTCATGGTCTCCACCACCTTCCAGGCATTGGCGATATCCGTTGAATAATTGGGCACTTTCTCAGCCAATACCCGATCGCTAAGGGCAACCTGCTTATCGTGCACTATGTGCCCTTCGGGATAATCCACCCTCGCCCCTCCGATCTGGGTATACGCAAACAGGGGCGGCACAGTCATCACATGCTCCTGAACCCAGGCGTCCAATCGAACCCCCGGTGGTTCCTGATTAATCATCTGCTGCGTTAAGTGTTCCATTAATTTCATCCTATCTTTTAATAACAAAATGGATACGAAAAATGTCAGCCAGCGACTATTCTGACTATAGTATTATTCTTCAACAATGATTGGTTTACTCTTTCAATGGTGACGCAGAAAAAAGACAAAATACGATTTTAACTCTGCGCCTCCGCGCCTCTGCGCGAGATATTCTTTTAGGGGGTAATGTTCCAAATATTTCCATCAGTCTTCTCGCTTGATGCCATCCAGACAAGGCCTAGTTAAAAAAAGAGACCTCCCGCTGATAGCGAAAAATCTCTTGGCTTTCTTAATCAAAAAATTGCCTATAAACTTACTTACTTCTGTCCGTCGGGTGTCTGTTCTTCCAATTTGGCCGGTTCCGATGGCCCTTCTTCGGCTTCTTTTTTCTCAGGCTCCGCTTTAGGTTTCTTTTTGCTGAACAATAGCACTGCCGCAAGCAGCATTAAAATAAAAGTAACCTCATCGATAACCTTTTTATTGTTGATTAAAAGGGCCGGTTTCCAGATTGCCTGCACCACCCCGAGCAGTATCATCAATGCCCCGATACCGAGTACGATCATACGTCTTTGAAAATCCGTCAACTTATTCATCTAAACAACACCTCATTAAAATAATAAACAGTTCAATTGAAACTGTTTATGCTTATAATACTAAGTTTCGATTATAGAACTTGAAAATCCTTTAATAATTGCTTTACGACTTGATAAAAAATTTGGCAATTAAAGCCAACAGTCCCGAGGTGATTAGCGGGCCCACCGGCACGCCGCCCATAAAAGCCGCTGCCAAAACCGCACCCAGGATCAAAGCGAGCATAATATCACTATGTTGCTGAACCGTAAGAAAGTTTAATCCCAACCCGCTGAGGTAGGTTGTCAAAAACGATAAAAGCAAAGCCATAATTCCCAACCCGGAGCTAAAAACGCCGCCCAAATGATGGTAATCGAACTTCCCTTTGGCCACCGGAACCAGAATGGCGGCTATCAACAAAACCAGTAGTTAAATTCAAAATACTTCAAACGGTTGCTCCTCCGAAAGATTATTCAAGCCTATGTCTATTTTTTAATGCTCAAAATGGAACTTTCACGCTGCTTTAAACCGGATTTAAGATTTCATTGCGTTAAACTTAAAATAATTACCTTAAAATAATACTAACCGGTGAACAAAGATTTATGGGGGTGATTTTAAATTTTAAAGGCAGATTTACATATTCACAGCAATATTAAAAAACGGCTCTCATATTTTCCTTGTTTCTACGACTCTGTCCAATCGGTTGAACAAATTCTCCAAAAGGCAATGAGCTCTAAAATCGAAATAATCGCTATCACCGACCACGATTCTTTGGCGGGATTCTTTGAAGCCGAAAACATCATTAAAAAAAACAACCTGGATATCCTGCTGCTTCCCGGTTGCGAAGTTTCTTCCCGCGATGGACACATCCTGGCTTACAACATTACTAAAGAGATAAGAAAGGGAATGTCCGCCGCCAGGACAATCGATGAGATCCATGCCCAAAACGGAATTGCCGTTGCGGCTCATCCCTTTAACCAAAACTCCCTGGGAGAGAAGATATATGATTTAAGTTTGGATGCCCTGGAAGGCCTTAATGCCACGACATCTCTTTCTGCCCTCATCAAAGCCTTTCTAGCGGCAAAATATTTGAGAATCCCCAATTTGGCAAATAGCGACGCGCATCAGGCTCAAGAAATCGGCCGAAGTTTCATGTTGTTTCCGGAATCCACAACAACTATCGAAATCCTCATCGAAACTATGAAGTCCGGCAATTTTGCGACCCGTTTTACCAAGACCAATACACTGGCGGTAATTTACCGACATATTGTTGAAAATGTCAAATTGCAATATCTTGATAATATAAAAGAAACCAGCTTATGAAAGGTAGCTGGTTCCCCAATATTAAATATACTTGTGTTTATTTGGGTTGCTGGTTTTATTTTCTGGTTAAATATTTACGGATATCAACAGCCACCGCAAAGATAATGATTAATCCTGGCAGCATTTATATTACCGCCGATAGCATAGCAGTTCTTGCCGAAACGGGTTTTATTCATGAGTACAAACATTAACGCCGCGATAATGATTGCAATAATTAAAATATCTATATTGATGACATTGACCCTGACCCTAGCCCCTCTGAAGAAGTTTGGACCAACAATTAACTTAAACAGAGCCTTAATTAAAGCTCCTGCTTTTGGTAATGAATGGTTTTCATGGCTGTCGGGATATCTTGAAAATAGCCGTAACCCGCGGCAGCTAACAGAGCCGCCCCAAGCGAAGCTTCTTCGTCATATAAAGGGATCTCCATTTTCATTTGGAAGACCTTGGCAAACATCCTCCTAAGCAGCTTGTTTTTCCGGATCCCGTTCCCGGAACCGGCCATAGCCTTAAATTTGCCACGAAGGGAAACGGGGAGGCTGCTGTAGAACTCATTCAATTCAACGGCAATCCCTCCTAAAAACCCGGCAATCAAATACTC
>DNPP01000338.1:4173-11324 GCA_003501365.1 Bacillota bacterium | reverse complement strand
TCCAAACTTTTGGCTCTGTCCCGGAGGATTGGGTACCGATGTTGTCAATCGGAATATAATAATTCTGGAAATAAAAACTTTTTGGCTCTGCCAAAGACAATTGTTGTTCTAAACCTCTCTCTCTTGCTCTCCTCCTAAAGTTGGAGAGTAACCGATGCCTTTGGGGCCCAAATGCTTTTAGACGACAGCGGTTAAGGTTACCCTTCCACTTGAAATTGCTACTTTTAATTGCTTCACAGGGGAAGGGCTAGGGTTAGGTCAAAATAGGCCCTGGTTTTTCAACAATGTTCTCTGACAGAGCCAACTTTTTAGTTAATTCTCTTTAAACGATGAGGCCAACTGCTATGAAATATTTTAAGCAATGGTTCCAATTTCTTTCTGCATTTTTCGCAGTACTATCGCAAAGGGGTAAGGAGGTTTTTACCAAGATCATGAAACAACTGAATATTATAACCGATGGTAAAGAAACCATGAAGAATTCTTCTCAAGGACTTTACGGAAATCAATTAGTGTTCGAAGCCCAAAATTATCTTCATGAGATGAGATTCCCGATTGGTAATTATGGACCGGAGCACAATGGAGTCGACGGGATATTCGGAGAAACAACCAAAGCCTGTTTACAAACGTTCCAAATGCTTACTCAAACCGAACCAATATTGAATCAAGTAAATGCTAGTATTTTACTTCAATTGGAACAAGCCGTGACAGCCAAAGCTACCATTCGTTCGTTAGCCATTAATGCATACCAAAAAGGAGTGCAGCCATCCATCTCACTTGAGTCAACTTCCGCCGAGTTTGTCAATGCTCTCTACTATTACGCTATCGTGGATGAAGTTAATTCAAAAGTTCCCGCAGCAGTTACTGTAGCCCAGTCTATTCTGGAGACCAGTTATGGAAAGTTTATCCCCAGTGATCTAAACACCAAGCTATCCAGTTATAATCTATTTGGCATTAAAGGCAACGGCCCGGCCGGTTCGGTGATCTGCTGGACCCGGGAGGAAAACCCCAAAACAAAAATTTGGGAACCGGTGCAGGCCCGTTTTCGCGCCTACCATAATTTCCTAGAGTCAATCCGGGACCATAGCAAATTTTTCTTTGATAATATTAGCCGTTATGGGGCCGCTTTTCAAGCCAAAACTGCTGCCGGTTTTGCCAAAGCGATTGCCAAAGCCGGTTATGCCACGGATTCAAAATATGCTACCAAGCTTATTTCATTGATGAATTATTGGGGGATTACATAAATGCAACCTGCTGAATCCGATTTTCATGATTAGTCAAGCCATTTCACTACATGCAACTGCGGCTTTTGATATAAGTTATAAATCTCCCCTTCATTAAATCCCGAAATAACTCTAATCAGGCATTTCTTTCGAGATGTTTCGATCACTTCAACCGTCTGATGATTACTTAGCAACAAGATAATTCCCTTGGAGTAAGGGGTTACGATCTTGATAAAATGTTCAACGACATCCTGGTTATATTTTAAAGGAGTATTTTCATAAATTTCTTGAATGGCCAATGCAGCAGGAACCGGATCCTGATAAATTCTTTGAGAAGTCATTGCATTAAAGACGTCGGCAATCGCAATAATTTTTGCATAACGATGAATGTCTTTCCCTTTTAATCCCCGGGGATAGCCGGAACCATCTTCTCTTTCATGATGTTGCAATGCCATATGCGGAATCAAAAAACTTAGATTTTCCTTGGATTTAAGAAATTCATAACCCGCCCGGGTATGAGCTTTAATCTGTTCATATTCGATGGGCTCCAATTTACCTGGTTTATTGAAAATCCGAAAATCCAAAAAAATCTTACCCACATCGTGCAACAAGCTACAAACACCTAAAATTTCCAATTCGTTCCGTTTCAAATCCATGATTGACCCAATAAGAATAGCCAGTACGCAAACATCCACCGAATGAGTAAAAGTATAGTTATCATAAGCATCAATTTTTCTGATGGTATATGCAATCCGATCATCACTTAAAATATAATCAAGTATCTCCTTGACCAAATTTTTTAATTTTACGATATCTAAATTTTTTTGTTCCTTCAGCTGGCTAAAGGTTGTCCGTAAAATGGATGTAGCCTTCATTCTGATTTCTTTCTTGATCGGTTCTAAAAAATCGGGTTCGTTTGTTCTAGGGTAATCCAATACCCACACGGTTTCTAAATTCAGGCTCTTAATCCTGTCAATATAGACTTGTTTAAGTTCAAGGTCATTCTGGAACAGAATTAAACCATCATCAGCCCTAAGGATAGGTTTTGCTAGCGTCATTCCCGGCTTTATTTCATTAACTGGAATTAATAGCATCGCCATTTCCCCCTAAATTGTAAAAATATAGGTATACATTTCATTCATTCTGGATAAAATGATTAATGTAAAAATAAACTGGAAATCGTTTGGGTTATCTATGGCTCATGAATCTCCCCGAAATGTAATTCAATCTCCATTATATGTAATTTTGTTTCGATCGTTTGTCGATTTTTACAACTCCGTCAACAGAAAAATCTGTTAATTTAATAGATTAACCTATTATTTCGTAAAAATAGCGGCATTATGGCACGATCAGGCTATCGTGCTTTTTTGTTTTCCGGATTCCGTAGTGCTTACCTGCTGCGGAATTCTTATGTTTTGGTAACAGTTGATTAATTAAAGGAATTTAGCATGAATAAAAAGAAACAAATACCTGGTTTAAATATCCGAGCCTTGTGAGGCAATGAAGAGACGAAAATCGCTGGGTTGGTTATTTTATTAGAATCCGGGTTAAAAGTATTTTTAGACGGGAGTGTCCCCTTTGAAACGGTTATTTAAATACCTAAAAAGATATCATTGGTTTTTTAGTATCGCCATTTTCGCGATGATCATCGGCATCGCCCTGGATATGTTCAATCCCTATCTGTTGAAACTGATTGTGGACCGGATCATCATCGGTAAACAACTGAGTTTACTTACCAAAGTCTTGCTGGCGCTGGCTGGGATTGCGATTAGCCGTGCGCTCCTTGGTTATTTCAAGGAATTCCTGTTTGATTGCGGCGGCCAAAGGGTTGTGACAGATCTCCGGCAGGATCTTTTTGATCATTTGCAAACCCTGTCATTCTCCTATTTTGACGGGGTCAACACCGGAGAATTGATGTCCCGTTTAAAGGAAGACATCGATAACATCATGCGCACCGTGGTATTCGGATTTATGATTTTTACCGAACAATGCATCTATTTTTTGGTGGCTTCGACCTTGCTATTCATGCTCAACTGGAAACTGGCTCTTCTTGCTTTGACGGTGATGCCAGTCATTGCTTTTTTGGCGCTACGATTAGAAAGCCAGATCGGAGCGGTTTACGACAAAATCAGTGATCAAGCCGTGTTGATCAATACCACCGCCCAGGAAAACCTGGCTGGAGTTCGTTTAGTAAAGGCTTTTGGCAGGGAGAAATATGAGATTCAAAAGTTTCTCGAGCAAAATCAGGAAAATTACAATCTCAATATGGAGCAGGCCAAAGTCTGGGGTCGCCAGTACCCGCGGATTGAGTTTTTGACCAATCTGGCCATTGTATTGGTGACAGCCGGTGGCGGATATTTGGTGATTCGTGATCAGATCTCCATCGGAACCTTGGTGGCCTTTACCAATTATCTTTTTATGCTAATCTGGCCCATGCGGATGCTCGGCTGGCTCACCAATATGTTGGCCCAAAGTCTAGCCTCATTAAAAAAGATTGAAGCCCTTTTCCAAGAGCAAGCTTCAATAAAAGACCCGCCTGCTCCCGTTGTACCTAAGGAATTTAAGGGGCATGTGGTCTTTGAAAACGTTACTTTTGAATATAACGGCGCTACCATCCTTAAAAATATCAACCTGGATGTAAAACCGGGAGCTACTTTAGCCATTATGGGCCTCACCGGATCCGGTAAAAGCTCAATCCTTAATCTGATCGGCCGTTATTATGATTGCAACTCCGGCAATATCTACCTGGATGGCGTTAATATCAAAGATTGGCCGCTCAACCGATTACGCGAACAAATATCTATTGTAATGCAGGAAACCTTTCTTTTTTCCGACACCATTTTGGAAAATATTCGCTTTGGAGCCTCAAACGCTACTCCTACCTATACCGAGATTATGGCGGCTGCCAAAGATGCCCGAGTTGATGAATTTGTATCCGAATTACCGGACGGTTATCAGACTGTTATCGGTGAACGGGGGATCGGCCTATCCGGCGGAGAAAAGCAGCGAGTCTCCCTAGCCCGGGCTTTGGTTAAAAAAAGTTCGCTATTAATCCTGGATGATGCCACTTCCAACTTGGATATGGAGACCGAATATCAAATTCAAAAGGCCTTAGAACAGCAAAGCGGGAGAACTAAGTTTATCGTGGCGCACCGGATCTCGGCAGTGAAAAATGCCGCTGAAATCGTCATCATCGAGAATGGTGAAATCGTTGAACGGGGAACCCATCGGCAATTAATAGCGCTTCGACAGCGCTATTACGAAACTTATTGCGAGCAATTCCAGGGTTTGTTGGAACTCGGGTCGGAGGAGGTCAATCATGCCGTTTGACAGTTTAAAAGATGACGAATATACCAAAGAAACCTTGGATATTGAAATCATCAAAAGATTACTAGCTTATCTTACGCCATATAAATTACAAGTTTCACTGACCCTGCTCCTGATGGGGGTGGTCATCGGGATCGAGCTTTTAAACCCCTACTTTCTTAAGCTGGCCATCGACCAATATATTGTCAATAAGGATATATCCGGTCTGCTGCGGTTAGGTTTCTTTATGATACTTATCAAGGTGATTTCATTATATGGAGCGCGCCAGCGGATCCGGATCATGGCCGGGGTTACCAATAATATCCTGCTCACCATCAGGCAACAGCTTTATACCCATATCCAGAAGTTGCCTTTCAATTTCTTCGACACCCGGCCGGTTGGCAAAATTTTAGCGCGGGTCATTGGAGATGTCAATTCGTTGAATGATCTCTTCACCAACAGTGTGACCAATTTAATCCCCGACCTGGCCACTGTGGTGGCGGTAGCTGCCATCATGTTCTCCATGAATGCCAAATTAGCGCTGGCGGCCTTAGTCTCGCTACCGGTACTGGTTATTTTTTTAGGATCGGTTCAGGTGGTATCCCATCAAAGATGGCGGATCCACCGTAAAAAAGTCTCCACCTGCAACGCTTTTACCCATGAAAACTTCTCGGGCATCCGGGTGGTCCAAAGTTTCACCGCTGAAGCCAAAACCGAGAAATTTTATCACGGTTTGAACGAAGAAACGTTGCGGGCATTCATTCATGCTGTCAGTTTAAACGACTTTTTCTGGCCGTCGGTGGAAATTTCCTGGGGTATCGGCACAGTGGCCGTCTGTTGGTTCGGTGTTCATCTATTGAATACCGGCACTATCACCGTGGGTTTGCTGGTGGCCTTCATCAGCTATATCTCAATGTTCTGGCAACCGGTGATGAACATCTCCAATTTTTATAATACGTTAGTCTCAAACATGTCCGGCGCCGAACGAATCTTTGATATTATGAATATTGATCCCACCATTAAGGATAATTCGAATGCCAAACCGCTTCCCCAAATCCGGGGCACTGTCACTTTCGATCATGTATACTTCGGTTATGAGAACAGCCAAAATGTATTGACGGATATCTGCTTTCAGGTTGAACCGGGTCAAACCATCGCCCTCGTCGGTCCGACCGGGGCCGGTAAAACCAGCATCATCAACCTAATCGGCCGCTTTTACGATACCCGTGAAGGCCACGTCCTTATCGACGGATTTAATGTGAAAGCGGTTACTCTGGAGAGTCTGCGCAGCCAGATCGGGGTCGTGCTCCAGGATACTTTTCTCTTTTCCGGCAGCATTAAAGAGAACATCCGTTATGGCAAACTTAACGCCACCGACCAGGAGATCATTGCCGCAGCTACCGCTGTACACGCCCATGAGTTTATCATCAAACTGGAAAAAGGTTACGATACCGATGTCAATGAAAGAGGCTCCCGGCTATCCTTTGGCCAGCGGCAACAGATTTCCTTCGCCCGGGCTTTGCTTTCCAATCCCCGGATCCTAATCCTGGATGAGGCCACCGCCGGTATCGATACGCATACTGAACGGCTGGTACAACGAGGAATCTCTCAATTACTCAAGGGGCGTACCTCTTTTGTGATTGCCCACCGGCTCTCCACCATTCAAAATGCCGACCGGATCATGGTGATTGATAATGGCGGCATTGTGGAGTGCGGGACTCATGAAGAACTGTTGCAATTGAAGGGGAAGTATTATAAATTATTTACGGCTCAGTTTAGGCTCTTGGAAGATTCAGATGCAAGAATTAGTTAACCCCAGATGTCCCAGATCCAATAACGATTAAACTGATTATCGGTAAATTTTGTTCTATATATTGAATTAAATTTCGGCAATGTTTTTCAAAACGACTGATTTAAAATACTTTTTCTCTGCATCGTAGTGCCTTTGTGGCTATATTTATAATCCACAGAGGCACAATACACTGCATATTTCATTTACCATTAATCTTGACGTTAATGGTAAACTAGAGTACACTAATCCTATTTCCAAAAATAGACTACAGTGAAGTTCTTCTTTGAGATGACCAAAAAAATGACTGCACACGAAAATTTAGCCAATAGTTTTTCCGCATTAAAGCACCGTAACTTCCGTTACTTTTGGTTTGGTCAATGTATTTCCCTGCTGGGAACCTGGGTGCAGCGAACTGCCCAACTTTGGCTGGTATACAGCCTTACCAGGTCCCCGTTTCTCCTCGGTATCCTGGGGGTATTTCAATTCGGGCCGATGCTTTTATTTTCAATTTTCGCCGGCCCGCTGGTCGATCGTTTCTCCAAAAAGAGACTCCTAATCATCACCCAAAGTATCCTGATGATCCAGGCTTTTATTTTAGCGGCTTTGATCTGGACCGGGCATGTCCGGTATTGGCATATCCTTGTCCTGGCCATGATTATGGGTTTTGTCAATACCATCGATATGCCGACCCGTCAGTCGTTTATCATTGAAATGGTGGGCAAAGAAGATCTTTTGAGCGGAGTGGCGTTAAATTCGGCAATTGTAAATCTTGCCAAAATTGTCGGACCCGCGATATCGGGAATCGCTATTGCTTCTCTGGGAACCGCTTCCTG
>DNPP01000338.1:0-3839 GCA_003501365.1 Bacillota bacterium | reverse complement strand
TACAATCCGCCCCAAGAACCATAGCGTATTATCGGATACCTTGGAAGGATTACGATATATTCTAACAAGTCCGGTTCTATTACGGGCAATTTTGGTCATGCTGGCGGTAGGGACTTTTGCGATGAATTCCGATGTGGTTATTCCAGTTTTCGCCAAGGAAGTCGTTCACAAAGGGGCTAGCGGGTACGGCTATCTTTTATCGGCCATGGGGCTTGGTTCACTGATTGGGGCTATTCTGGTTTCCGTTCGTTCAAAAAAAAGACCCGGTGGTAAATTGCTTTTTATTAGTGCCGTCTTGGAATGCTTATCATATATCATTTTAGGATTTATCCGGGATTATGGGTTGTCAATCGTCTTTCTTTCGATATTAGGTTTCTTTAGTGTCGTTTTTATGACGACAGCCAATTCAACCGTTCAGTTAAATTCGGCCGGCGAATACCGTGGCCGGGTGATGAGTGTTTATACGCTAGCCTTTGCCGGCACCACCCCGATCGGCAATTTCTTCGCCGGAACCGTTACTGAAAAGCTGGGGGCCAATGCCGGATTTTTCGCCTGCGGATCTGTGACCATCCTCTGCATTACCGGGATTTTGTTGTGGCTATGGGGGAAACGTACAAAAAAGGACCCGGATTCACAGGATTTCCCGGATTGAACGGGATTTTCAAGCTTATTTAATTTCTAACTATATATGTTGAAATAAGTAATTTGAATGCCTAACCACGACTCACCCCCTGCGATCTATTTTGCTTATTGTTACTCTTGAGTCATCCCCATATAGAGTCAGTTTAAACTTATTTTTCCGTTTTATATCCGGACTACTCCGTTCACGCTATTTTTCCGAAACGCTCCGGGTCAACTTCACTTCCGGACTGATTCTAATCCGGTTTTTCGGATCAGCTTTGACTGCTGCCAGCCGATATTCGATACCGGGCTCCATTTTATTAAAATCATCATTCGAAATTTCAAATTGAATGTACCAATAGCTTTGATTGTTCAATGTCATTTTCATGGTATCGGTATTGACCGCTATGGGCAACTTGCCGTCCGCCGTTAATATAAAAGTCCGGTACTCTTGCGGAATATCCTTTGGAAATCCACCCAATTGATCGGGTAAAATATCCGATCTCGGCATTTCAAGCTCCACAAAAAAGCACCGCGGGTCATCCGCCATTCCCAAATTTTGCATTTGCGGATCATTGCTCCAATAAGCTTTAGTCAGTTTCAGCGCATCGATCTTTACAACCTCATTGGGACTGCTCAATAATTTTTCGAAGTCCTTGATAAACCTATCCAAACGGCTTCCATAAATCCGCCGGGCGTTTTCAATGCTTTGATCGGCCAGCAGGCGCTTAAATTTTTGCTCCCCGCCATGTTCCATTAAATATTTGACAAAAGACCCGGCTACCGGATAGGACTCCTCTTCCGGCAGCTGATTCCATTGATTCCACAATTCCCGGATTGATACCTGATGAACATCATGCTCCGCTAAAAGCCATCTTGCCAATTTCAGCTGATCCGTGCCGGTTTGATCAAAGTAAACGGCGACTCCCTCATTAATTAAGCCGACTCGGACGGGAAAAGGATGGATATAATAGGAAAAAACTTGAGTCATCTCATGACCGGCCGACTGGAAATAACGGGCATGGATGATACAGTATTCCGAATTGGTAAATCCCCCCGGCGAATGAAAGAATCTCATCAGTTCGTCGCTGTTCCAAATAAAGTACTGAATTTTCCGGGGAATTTTTGCCTGAAAAAACGGAGCGATTTTAGTAAAGGCATTTTCATAATCCCGGATAAAGGCTGCTGTATCTTGGACCTTGCTGGGTTGCTCAAAATGAAAGATAAAATGTTCCGAGGGAATGGTCGACCATTTGGCAAAGCGCTCACTAAACCCAAAAAGATTATCATAATACGTTGCATCATTTAATCCATTTGGAGTAGCTTTTAATTCCAGACATTCTTTGAAATCCGCCCTGGATTCATCCAGGGCATTGGTTGCAAAATAACAGCGGCCAAGGTAATCCAAGGCCCAACCCTTAATCCAGAGATAATCATTTTGATGGTTGGCTTTCTCTAAATAAGGAATGGCTTCGGTAAATTGCAGCCGTTCGGTTAGGGCTTGTCCCAGTCGCAAATTGATTTCAGGATTATCCGGTTGACGGCGCAGTTCTTTGCGGGCTTTGAGGATTATTTCCTGGAATCGTCCCTCCTCAAGCAGTTTAGACAATTCAGTTGTTGAAGTTTCCGCCAAACAATATGAACCAGTAAAAATGATAATAATTGCGAGTACCAATGATAAAATATACTTTTTCATCATAACACCTCCTAAAAATTCATTCACAGACTTCACCCCGGCAACATGTTCAGACTTCCGGAAATGTCCATTCTCCCTTGATTATTAATACAAAGGAACAACGCTCTCAAATTCTGACGATGTTGATGAATCATCAGCCATACCCAGGACCAAAATTGGCTGATCGGCAATCAAAACCGCTATTAATTGTCCTTTTTCGGAATTGAAATTATAATCGTGGCATTTTCATCAATCAGCCACGGATAATCTGGATTTTGTTTTTTGGGAACGAGTTTATAAATCACTCCAGGTTCCAGTTTATCAAATTCCCCATCGGGAACCGCCGCCCATAGTCCCCAAAAAGTGATTCCATTGACCATATAAACAGTCCCTTCATAAGGCCGGGCGGTTACTGCCGGCTTTCCCTCGCTTACAAGTTGAAATTCGCTACCGGCTTTATCGAAAAATTCACCGACAAGTTTTCCTGCTGGATTTCGCAAGGGAGAGAATTCAACCTCCAGCAAAAGACTGTGCGGCTCTTTAGCGTTAAGTCCCGCAATCCGGGAGTCTCCTTCCCAATAGGCATGATCTACCCGGGCTGCTTTGATCTCTTTTTGTTCAACCAATGCTTTAGGTCCGATATCATAGATTTGGCCGCTACTTTTAGCTTTGAAATATTCCAGGATAACCGGCAAAAAATCTTCAAACCGCGGATATTGGTCCCGCTGTGCCAGGTATTTATTTTTGATTAAAGCATCAACCTCATCAAGATCGTCCCAGCCGGCCGCTTTTTCATTGATCCAGCTTTCGTATGCCAAATCCGGACTGTGATATTTGTCGAGGATCGAAAGGGTGATTGCTCTGGCTAAAAGTTCATTAAGAAAACTTCGGCAATCATTCGTAATAAAACCTTGGGCATTGCCGAATGAACGTTGCAAATATTTTTGATAGCGGTGAATTAACGTCTGCTTTTTATTTAAAACCGGCCCCAAAAAATGGTGGGCGTTTTCATGGATGATGATACTGGACATCGAAAACTCGCCTATGAATGGATTGATGATACTGATATAGGTCACGGTCTTATCCATATTTTTAACTGTCAACGCCGAACCGCCCTTGTATAATGGCGACAGCAATATTTCAAACTTATCCCGGGATGCCGTCGCTCCAAAAAAATCTTCCAATTCGGTTTCATAGTCAAACCCATAGTTGGCAACGAAATTAGCCGTCATTTGATTGTACTTCGGCAGATTTTGTGCCCAAAATTGCCCTGAATCCGTTTCATCGTAAAAATTCCGCAAATCCTTTTTGATATTCATGGTCAAAAGTCCCGGAACGCCTCGAAACACTCTATCTGGAGCAAGGATTTGCCCGTAACTTAAGACTTCGGCAGTAATCGGATTGGGGAAATTATGGTAAGGAATATTCACAAATTTTTGAGACAGTTTGTTGAATTTCCGGGCATATTCATTGTTTTGAAACGGATGATAATAGGATTTAACCATTTCCGCGATTTCATTGTCGGCCGTATAAGCCGGATGAG
>DNPP01000476.1 GCA_003501365.1 Bacillota bacterium | reverse complement strand
CAAGAATGTGAGCAAGGCGTTAAAATCTTGACCAAAACCAACCCGGAGATTAAAGCTTTGCGCGATGCCACACTGGGACAACTTGAAGCAAACAGAGCAGCGATGGATCCGGTGGTGTATCGCCGCTGCAAACATGTGATCACCGAGGATGACCGGGTTCTGGAAAGCATGGCCGTTTTGAAACGCGGCGACTTGAAAACCTTCGGTCAATTGATGAATGATTCCCATGATTCATTGCGGGATGATTATGAAGTGAGTTGTCCGGAGATCGATATCTTGGTTGATCTGGCTCGCCAGGTAAAAGGAGTATTGGGCTCCCGGATCACCGGCGGCGGCTTTGGCGGTTGTACCGTCAGTCTGGTTGCGGCTAGTGCGGTGGAGGAGTTTAAAGAACATATTATAAAGAATTATCAGGCGAAAACCGGAATTACTCCGCAAATCTATATCAGTAAGGCAGCGAATGGCGCTCAAATTTTAGCATAAGGTGGAATGAATCATGAAGGTCTTAGTAGCCGGGGGTGCCGGTTATATCGGTAGTCATGTCGGTTTGGAGCTCAGCCGTTGGGGCCATCAACCGGTAGTGTTGGACAATTTGGTAAAAGGGCACCGGCAGGCGGTAGTGACCGGTAAGTTTATCCAGGGCGATGTAGGCGATAAAGCATTAGTGAAGCAGATCATCCAAGAAGAGCAAATTGAGGCGGCTGTTCATCTCTGTGCTTACAGTTTGGTGGGAGAGTCGGTCACTGAACCGGCTAAATACTTTCATAACAATATCGGCAACGGCCTGTCATTCTTAGATGCTCTGCGGGAGAGCGGAGTAAATAAGTTTGTCTTCTCGTCCACAGCTGCGGTATTTGGTGAGCCGGAAAAAATCCCGATTCCCGAGGATCATCCGAAGAACCCTACCAGTCCTTATGGCTTTTCAAAATTGACTTTTGAGGGTATTTTAAAATTTTACGACCGGGCTTATGGTATGAAGTATATTGCCTTACGTTATTTTAACGCCGCCGGAGCCGATCCGGAGGCGGCTATCGGTGAAGACCATCAACCGGAGTCCCATTTAATTCCGATTGTCTTGCAAACGGCACAGGGTTTACGGCCTCATATCGAAATATTCGGTACCGATTATCCAACCTCGGATGGGACTTGTGTCCGGGACTATATTCATGTCAACGACCTGGCTCAAGCCCATATTCTAGCCTTGGAAGCATTGGCTAAGGGCGCCGACTCGACAATTTATAATCTCGGTAATGGACAGGGTTATTCCAACCGGCAAGTCATTGAAGTCGCCAAGAAAGTCAGCGGGAAAGTGATTTCGGTTAAAGAAGGCCCGCGCCGCCCGGGAGATCCGGCAGTATTGGTTGCTTCCGCCAACCGGATTAAAGAGGAATTGGGTTGGAAGCCCCAGTATCCGCAGTTGGAAAAGATCATCGAAACTGCCTGGCGTTGGCATGCAGGACATCCGAATGGTTATGAAGGTTGAGGTAGCTCAGAGTGGTTCTGGAGTCGGAAGCTAAATACAGAATTAAGAATTACATATTAGCTCTGTCAGAGAACATTGTTGAAAACCAGGGCCTTTTTGACCTAACCCTAGCCCCAATGTCATCAAGCTAAAGAACCATATACTGACAGTTCTTCATCACCCAGGGCAGGAGCTGTAAATTTTTGCTCTTTCATATCCCCTGGGCTGCTGCCCACAAACCGCTTAACCCCACAAGGGGCTCTATTAGGCCTTCATAAAATTATTGCAAAGAATTTCCCAGCCCATTTATGGGGTTAAGATTAGTTTTAAGCCAACAGCCCAGAGGTTTTGAATCAGCTTGCAGTTATACCTCAGCTTCTCTGCGATGAAAGGCATTCGTTTTCCGTTTCTTGGAAGCGTAGCTTGATGACATTGACCCTAGCCCTTCCCCTGTGAAGTAATTAAAAGTAGCGATTTCAAGTGGAAGGGTAACCTTAACCGCTGTCGTCTAAAAACATTTGAGCCCCAAAGTCAACACGCACAACGTGCGTGAGGGTACTCTCCCACTTTAGGGGGAGAGCAAAAGAGAGGTTAGAACAACAATTGTCTTAGACAGAGCCTAACTATTTAAATATTAATATCCAAATGAAAAAGACCGTGGAAATCCATGGCCTTTCTCTTTGGAACATTTCGGACATTAACATCTCTTACGATTTAATCATTATTCCGATTCCCGAAAGTCTGGATAATATTACGGATATCGTTCGACAAATCCTTTGCCAAGTCAATTACCTGTTCCAGCGAATTGATACCCTCCGCTCGGACGCCACTGGTATTATTGGTATTACTGGTGCTATTCGTTCGAAATCCGTTGAAATTGGCAAAGAGACCGATTAATTCGTGGATGAGTTCATTTCTATTTTTTAATTTTTCATTTTCGGTTTCTAATTCTGCGATCCGCAGTTCCACCCTTCGATGCTCTTCGGCGCTAACCCAACGCGGATTAAAGCGTTCCATTCATTCATCACCTGCGATCTTTCTCCGACTCAAAAATTTCTCCACTTAGGTACGAAATTGTCTTTATATTTCAATATATGATATCAATCCCGGAGGTTTTTGGTAATAATCCAAGTGCATATTCCGCTTATTGCCCGGTTTTAAGAAACAAGTCGCCGGACGCCGTTTGTAAAGTCTTTTCGAAGAATACCGATATAAATGATGAAAAAACGTTTCGAGTTGA
>DNPP01000203.1 GCA_003501365.1 Bacillota bacterium | reverse complement strand
TGGAATAAAAGGAAATAGCTAAAATTATTGATGGCCATTCTGTCCACCCAGACCTAAAGTTCTGGGCTAGGCCTTAAAAACCATTCTAATCCCCGGCGAGGCCGGGCTGGGTTGTGCTTCGAAGCTTCACCAAGGCCCGGATGGGCCTTTAGAACGCTTTTTGATTTACCCAGCCCAGTCGTTCACGACTGGGTGGAGATGTTGACAAACCATGGTTTTCCGATTTTCGGCAGTTTGGCTTGATGATATTGACCTAGGCCCTTCTATCGTTCTATCGGTTATCTATAACAACTCTCCCCTACCAACCATCACCACTTTTCCGCCTACTGAAATATTGATCATATCTCCGCTTTGCTCGGCGTCCAACAACAATAACGAAGGCCGGTCGATTTCCAAACCTTGTTCAACCCGGAGCTTGATTTTCTCGCGCTCAAAATAGCGATACTTTATCAAATACCCCGCTAAACAACCATTGGCGCTTCCAGTGGCCGGATCTTCGGGAAAACTGCAACAGTCAACGAATACCCTTACATGAAGATCAGCACTTTTATCTGCGGTTTCGGGGCAAAATACCAATATGCCTTCGGTTGCTGTACCTTTTAACAGCTGTACCAGTAGATTATGATTGATTCTGCAGCTTTGGATAGCCGATAATGTTTTCAAGGGCACTATAAAGAAGGGCAAGCCGGTTGATACTTTTTGGATGCAATATTTTTGATCAATCGCCGCGATATCAAGATTCAAGATAGGGGCGATTTGTTCCGGGCTCAGAGTTAAATCGAATTCCGGCTGGATCTGCCGCATCCATAATATATCCGGGTCCTTTTCGGCGTTACTAAATCGCACCGGTATCTTTCCGACGTTGAGATTTAAGCTCAATGAATCAACCGGATTTTTGATAATCTCTCTTTGAATGATGAAGGCAGTACCCAAAGTGGGATGGCCGGCGAAGGGGACTTCCGCTTCCGGGGTAAAGATACGGACATCATAGCCGTTGTCTCTTACAGTGTCTGATAAGATAAAGGTGGTCTCTGCAAAATTCATTTCTCTGGTAATCGACTGCATTTGCTCGGCATTCAAGGAACCAGCGTTTCGGATCACCGCCAGTTGGTTACCGGCATATTTCTGTTCTGCGAAAACATCCACGATATAATATAATAACGTTTGCATAGGTATAAGACCTCTCTTTACTCGGCGTTATTATAGATTTTATCAAGAAAAGGAATTTTCGGCAAATGATACACATTGGATTTTGAATGAGTCAAGGTAACGGGTCAGCCGGTGGGGAGAATATACTATAATGATTGTTCTTTCCGCACTAAACTTGAATCCCGCAACACTAATCTAGTATCGAGGACAATATGACTATTTGGCATTGTAGGGTCTTGAATTCGTGATATCAGTTGTTGGGCAGCCGTTTGCCCAAGTTCATATTTGGGATTTGCAATGGTGGTCAATTTTGGCCTGATTAAATGAGCCAGTTCTATATCATCAAAGCCGACTAAGGCAATGTCGTTGGGGATGCGAATATTGCATTTTTCAAAATATTGAACGACTCCCAGGGCGATCAGGTCATTGGCAGCGAAAATAGCGGTAGGCGGGGGGTTGATTTTTAAAATATCTTGGGCCATCTGTTCTCCGCCTGCTTGATTAAAATCGGCATACAAAATGTACTGTTCATCCACTTTAATTCCAACCTCATTTAAAGCTTTTTTATATCCCTTTAACCGATTAACGGAAATACTGGACTTTTTAGGTCCGTTTAAAAAGGCGACTCTTTGGTGACCAATGTCAATTAAATGACGGGTCGCCTGATAAGCGCCCTCCATTTCATTGGAGTAAATAGCGGTTAAAGAAGTGTCATTGATGTATGATATTATTACAACCTCGATCCCTGCGCTTTTAATCACTTCGATCGTTTCAAGATCTTTCGGAGCAAAAACCTGCAATATGATTCCATCCACTTGCTTTTGACAAAGGTTGAAAACATACCGGTGAACCTGGGAAGCTTTTTCGTCGGTATTACATAAGAGTAAATCATATCCGGCAGAATGACATACGTCCTGGACTCCGCGAGCCAGGGCAGGATAAAAAGGATTGGTGATATCGGCAATGATCAATCCAATTAATTTGGACTTTTTGGTGGTAAGCGTCCGTGCAATTTGATTTGGTTGATAACCGAGTTCGGCGATAATTGCTTTTACTTTATCTCGGGTCTCCTCACTGACCCTCCCGGTGCCGTTGATAACACGGGAAACTGTTGCAGTAGATACTCCCAGCTGCTTTGCAACATCATAAATCGTTGTCAAAGTATTTTCCCCCAATAATTACTCAAAGGATACTTGCATCGTTGATTTAATTTAAATTGATTATAACTTCAAAATAAAACCAAAATGATATCATGTATGACAAAAAGAATATGATTTAATTATAAGGTAACCGGTTTCCGAAAGCAATGAGAAATATAAAGCAAATAAGAAAAATATGAGCCGTTCTTAAAAAGCTGTTATAATACAGATATCATAAACTTCCAATGGGTTCACATATTTAGATTAAAGTTTGAATGTAATAGATGCGGAAACGTAAACACTATATTAAACCCGATTCTTTAGGATACGAGGGCGGGTTTTCAAAGGGCAGTAAAAAAATATTTTTTAATAGAAGGAGAATCACCAAATTGGGAGAATATTTTGAGTAACCGGTTACTCAAAATAAATCTCATATTTTCCAGCAAGAAATAGAAAACTATTTTAGCAGCAGATTTATTTATTATTGAACGGTTGAGGAGGGTGATTCTTGGGTAACAGCTTACTCATAACCAAATACTAAAATTCAAGGAGGGGTAAATGTGAAAATCAGGCAAATTATTGTATTGGCATTGGTCGTGGGATTAATACTTTTATCCGGATTAACCATGGCGGCTGAGAAGGAAACGGCTATTACATTTGTTACATTACAGGATATTACCCAGAATTTGCAGCCGGTCGTTGATGCATTTCAAAAGAGTCATCCGGATATTAAAGTAAAACTTGAGGGATACCCTTTCGGACAACTGTTTGAAGTGATTGAGACCAAAATGAAAGCCAGCAGTACCGATTTTGATATATTGAATGTTGATATACCGATGGTTACGAATTACAGCGTAAAAGGTTATCTGCAACCATTGGATTCTTATTATGCCAAGAAAGAAAAGGACGAGTATATCATATCCGCAATAAATGCCGCAACATACAAGGGGAAATTTATGGCGGCACCCTTAAACTCGTCCAGCGTTGGACTTTATTTTAATATTGATTTATTTAAAAAATATGGTGTCGAACCACCTACAGTCGATCCCAAAAAGAGATGGACATGGGAAAAGGTGGTTCAAGTTGCTCAAAAAATGACACATTCGGATGAGGGAGTTTGGGGTCTGGCTTTCGATCAATTTAGTCAGCCTTATCAAATGTTGCCTTTAGCTCAATCATTAGGCGGAAAAGCCGTTAGTCCGGACGGTTTAAAAGCAAGCGGTTATGTTAATGCAAAGCCATGGATTAAAGCGGCTCAATTTTATCAAGATTTATTTAAGAAATATAAGGTCAGTCCATTGGGTGTGCCGGCATTTCAATCACCGGAATTGTTTAAGAGCGGTAAAATTGCAATCTTGGTAACAGGTCCATGGCATGTCAATAGTTTTAAGAGCGTCAGCGGTTTAAATTGGGGTTATGCTCCGCATCCGTATTTTACCGGAGGGAAAGTTGCAACTCCAACCGGCAGTTGGCACATTGGCATTAATAAAAACAGCTTGCATAAAAAAGAAGCAGCTGAGTTTGTAAAATTTTTAACCTTACATGAAGGCAATCGTATTTATTTCGATGGAGACGGCAATCTCCCGGCTAATAAAGTAACGTTGGCTTATGCTCAAAAGCTGGCAACAGAAAAAAATAACCGGGTTTTGGCTTTGGCCATCTATGAAGCACAAAATACAGCCGTAGCTCGTCCGTCAACTCCCGGATATTTGGAATGGGAATCAACTATGGCGCAGGCGTTTGAGGATATCCGTAACGGTGGAGATCCAAAACAAACCCTCGATAAAGCAGCGCAACAAATCGACCGGATATTGGCTAAATATGCCCGTTAACTAATTTGAGGAGGGGAGCGTTATGAAGACGCTCTCCTTCTTGAACTTCGTTTCCGTGACGAACAGGAGGGTTATTGTGAGGGTTAAGTGGAAAGTTATTTTTGGCTTCTTATTACCGGCCTTGGTGGGATTATTCCTTTTTAAGTTTTACCCAATCATCTTGGCTGCGAAAAATAGTTTTTACACCAGTTCTTTTTTGTCCGGAACCGAAAAATTTGTCGGTTGGGATAATTATCGGTCTTTGTTTTCCGATGGCATTTTTTGGAACTCTCTCAAAGTAACATTATGGTTTAATATTCTAGCCAATCCGTTGCAAGTGGGGGTAGCAATACTCATTGCCGTACTGGTGAATCAGAAGGTCAAAGGGATTAATTTTTTTCGCACCATATTTTATCTTCCAGTGGCGATTTCGGTACCGATTGCCGCGGTGATCTGGGGAATCTTACTAAACCCCAACCAGGGCTTTGTAAATAGTTTTTTGTCGATATTCGGTTTACCCGCCCAGCCATTTTTGGTGGATAAAACCCAAGCGATGTTTAGTATTATTTTAATCGCCAGTTGGATAGGGTTCAGTTATTGGATGATTTTTATCCTTGCAGCTTTACAGGAGATCCCTGTTGAACTTTATGAAGCAGCACGTGTAGACGGTGCTTCCAAGTGTCAAATGTTTTTTAGAGTTACTTTACCGATGCTGAAACGATCCATTGCTTTTGTGACGGTCGGTGCCACCACTTCCAATTTTTTGTTATTTGCTCCAACGTACATATTAACACGCGGCGGTCCCTCGGGATCAACACATTTGCTAATGTATGAGGCATATTTAAGCGCCTTTTCTTATTCCGATATGGGACGTTCTTGTGCTATTATGATGCTGCTGCTTTTGATGATATTGGCTATCGTGGTGGTTGAAATGAGAATGCTTCGCGAAAGTGACACCTGAGCTCAGGGGAAGGAGATAATTGAAGTGCCGGACCAAAATAAAAATCAAACCTTGCCGATTAAAAAG
>DNPP01000117.1 GCA_003501365.1 Bacillota bacterium | reverse complement strand
CCTTGGTGCGGGCCGTGCCGGATGGTGGCCCCGGTTTTAGAGCAACTGGGTCAGGAATATGGAAATTCTTTAAAGATCGGAAAGGTCAATATCGATGAGAACCCAGGCCTCGCTTCGCAATATGGGGTGATGTCGATTCCCACAATGATTGTTTTCAAGGATGGCCGCAAGGTGGAGCAGTTTGTGGGAGCCATGTCGAAACCGGCATTGAGCAGAAAGTTGGAGAGATGGGTGGGGTGAGGGAGGAAATTGGTTATTAGATATTTGTTATTGGTTATTAGGCTTTAAGGGGTAGTTTTCGGATTTGAAATATGGTTTTCATATTAAGGGCCTGGTCGGTAATTGATTAGGCTCTATTTCTTTTTCGCCGATATTTATTGTATTGGTGAGTCTTTCGATGTATTTAAATGATTGATTGCAAAAAACTAGTTGACCTTTGTGACAAACTTCTGTTAGAATCAATAAAATTATTGCTAAATTGACATATATTCTTTGTTGTGATATTTTGGAAAAAGATATTTGAATTTATTTCATGAGGTGCCAAAAATGCGCTATCGAAAAATTTTGATATTTATTTCATTTCTTTTAATACTTGTTATTGCATTGGTCGGTTGTGGCGGCGGAAAGAGCGGAACGGCATTGTCAACAACCGATACCGTATCCGGATTATTATCAATCAGTGGTGAAACATTTAGCACAATAAGTGAAAGTCTTACGACTCAATCGTTAGTTTCTACCCAAAGCTTTTCGGTGGTGAAACTTAAAACAAGCTGGACGGAACCGGAGGCTGTTTCCGGTGAAAAGATTGTTAAATTTCGTTCAGGTATGTCGACTGAGGAAATTAATCAACTAGTTTCGAAGCTAGGCGGTACGATAAAAAACAAAATATACGGCAGCAATAATACATACCTGATTAAAGTCGATTCACAGGCATTTTCAGCTTCTTCGGTTTCAAAAAGTTCTGATATCGTATATGCAGCAAATAACCATAAGCTCCATATCATGGCTAGTACTGTTGCGCCGGATGATCCTTACTATTCAGCCTATCAAACCTGGAATTATGATACATTGCTGCATTTGCCTGAGGCCTGGGCTGTTCAAAAAGGAAGTTCTAGCGTAATTGTAGCGGTAGTAGATTCCGGCGTTTCGTCATCTCATACCGATTTAAAGAACAACATGGTCAGCAATGGTTATGATTTTGTCAATAATGATTCCGACCCTTCGGACACTGAATACTATAAGGACAATGAATATAGTCATGGAACCCATGTGGCAGGTACTATCAGCGCCGAATAGTACAGGTGTGGCTGGTGTAGCCTGGAATGTGAAGATTATGCCGGTACGGGTGGTCGATAAGACAGGATCGGCGACGGATAGTACTCTTTCCCAGGGCATACAATGGGCTGTTGATCATGGCGCGAATATCATTAATCTCAGCTTGGGGGCGGAGATTACGGCGAGTGAAGCAGCTACAGACTCAGGTTTTCCCCTAACAGTGACCGCTTTAAAGAATGCATATGAAAGTGGGGTTACTGTAGTGGCCGCCGCCGGGAATGAAAGCCATTATGTCGATTTTCCAGCCAATTACTCCCATGTCATCGCAGTGTCGGCTGTGGATTATCAAGGTAATATTACCAGTTATTCAAATTACGGTTCGGAAATATTAGTCTGCGCGCCGGGTGGCGACGGCAGTTCTCAAACAGATGCCAAATCTTGGGTAGTTAGTACTACTTATGATAAATTAAATGGAACAGATAATATTTATATTGGGATGTGCGGCACCTCGATGGCTTGTCCTCATATTGCCGGGTTGGCGGCTTTGCTTTATTCTTACGGAGTTATCACTCCGGATGCTATTCGTAGTCATTTGAAGATGAATAGTACCCGTGATGACTATTATGGTTATGGATTACCTAATGCATATATGACGTTAAAAGGTGTTTCCGCAAGCGTCGCGACGGCTAAAGTTTTTTATGCTTTATCGGACGGTACTGTGGGTACAATGACCAGTCCCAAAATTTCCGGAGCATATACGATTAGTAGTGTTCCGGCCGGGACTATTTATGTATGCGCCTTTATTGACGTTGATGGCGATAGTAATGTAAGTAGTGGCGATTATTTTGCATATACTACCCTGAGCATGACTTCCAACGCCAATTTAACTCTAAAAAATCTTTCATTAAAAAAAGTATCAATCGGCTCCAGTAAAACATTAAGCAATTTCATCAAGAATGGGTTTCAATAAGGTCGGGAGAGGGGATAAGGAAAATGAAAAGATGGGTGTTTGGTTTTTTGCTCCTTTTGTTGTGTACTGGTTACGGCTTGGTGGTGAAAGGCATGGATGATAATATTACTCTGACACTGACGACCGATAAAAAAGTTTATCAACCCTCCCAGCCGATTACGATGTCGTTGGAAGTTTTGAATCGGACAAGCGCCCCGCTTAACGTGACTTTTGTCAGTAGTAAAGCCTATGATTTTATTCTTTCATCCGGAGAACAGATTGTTTGGAAATGGTCTGAGGGTCGGATGTATGCCCAATCTTTGCGGACAATAACTTTGTCCCCGGGAAAACCCCTGATCTATCAGTCAGTTTTTAATCCAGCCACCGCTAAAAAGGTTTTAGCGGAAGGAAGCTATAAATTGGTTGGAGTTTGGCCGACGATGGGGAAAATATATACCTCGGAACCGGTTTATATAGAAATTCGCAAATGAGTAAACGTTCTAGACGAATCGTTCTAGACGAATCAAAACTTCCTCTTCCCATCCACCCCCGCCTGTGGTATACTATTTAGCGGTGTACTATTACACACGCTCTCCGATTTCAGCGGGGGTCCTCCTGAAACAAGGTCCGCTGAGAAGCGAAGAGAGCGGCGGAAAAAAACCAAAGAGAGGAGGTGGCTAATGTGGCTGTTATTTCAATGAAACAATTATTGGAAGCAGGCGTGCATTTTGGTCACCAGACAAGACGATGGAATCCGAAGATGGCTCAGTTCATCTTCACTGAGAGGAACGGTATTTATATTATCGACCTCCAGAAAACGGTCAAGAAAGTGGATGAGGCTTACAATTATGCCCGTAGCGTTGTCGAGGGCGGCGAAGCGATTCTTTTCGTGGGCACCAAGAAACAGGCTCAGGACGCTATCAAAGAAGAGGCTGAACGTTGCGGTATGTATTTTGTTTCCCAGCGTTGGCTGGGCGGTACCTTAACCAACTTTAAGACCATCCGTTCCCGGATCGACCGGTTACGGAAGATTGAACAAATGGAGCAGGACGGGTCTTTTGAGTCCTTGCCGAAGAAGGAAGTTTTAGATCTGCAAAAAGAACGGGAACGCCTGGAGAAATTCCTGGGCGGTATCCGTAATATGCATAAATTACCGGGCGCCGTCTTTATCGTTGACCCGCGCAAAGAGCGGATTGCAGTAGCCGAAGCCAGAAAGTTGCAGATTCCGATTATCGGCATTGTCGATACCAACTGCGACCCTGACGAAATCGATTATGTAATCCCGGGCAATGACGATGCGATCCGGGCAGTGAAATTGTTGGCAGGAAAGATAGCCGATGCAGTACTCGAGGCTAAACAAGGCGAACAGTTGACCGACACCCCAAGTGCTGATGCTGCTACTGCTACTGCTGCACCGAGTGAAGCAGTAGAAAATTCCGGGATCGAATTGGTAGAAGAAGCGTAATTTGACGAGGGTGGTAGGGGAATGGCCCGATCCACCCTTTTTTATGAAGGGAGAAATGATTGATGGCCGAAGTAACCGCTGCTGTTGTAAAAGAACTCCGCGAAAGAACGGGCGCGGGGATGATGGATTGTAAAAAAGCCCTGGCTGAGACCGGCGGGGAATTAGAGAAAGCGATTGAATACTTACGGGAAAAAGGTTTAGCGGCTGCTGCCAAGAAAGCAGGACGTATAGCTGCTGAAGGAATGGTAAATGCTTATATAAGCGCCGATAAAAAAGTCGGGGTCTTAGTTGAAGTTAACTGTGAGACCGACTTCGCCGCTAAAAATGTTGAATTTCAAAAGTTCGCCAAAGATGTCGCCGAGTTGGTCGCTGCTAAAGCCCCGGCTGATTTGGCTGCTCTCTCCCAGATGACTCTGGCTGCCGGTAAGACAGTGACTGAGACTATCAACGCAATGGTATCGACCATTGGCGAGAATATTCAGCTACGGCGTTTTGTCCGCTTTGAACTGAAAGAAAACGGCGTTATTGATTCGTATATTCATATGGGCGGCCGGATCGGAGTACTGATCGAGTGCGCCACCGCTAAGGCTGATACGGGGAAAAATTCGGAATTTTTAACCTTGATCAAGGATTTGGCCATGCAAGTCGCTGCTGCAAAGCCCGAATATGTTCGCCGTGATGAAGTTCCCGCGGATGTTTTGGAACATGAGAAGGCTATTTATAAAGCGCAGGCCATGAATGAAGGTAAACCGGAAGCCATCGCCGAAAAGATCATGACTGGGCGGCTGGAGAAGTTTTATAAGGAAGTCTGTCTGGTGGAGCAACTTTTCATTAAAGATACTGAGCAAACCGTTACTAAATTAATTCAAACCGCTAATGCTAAATTGGGCGGCGAAAATATCGTCGTCACCCGGTTTGCCCGTTATGAAAAAGGCGAAGGCATCGAAAAGAAAAAAGATGATTTTGCCAGTGAAGTCATGTCGCAGATTAAAGCCTAAAATTTTCAGGAACACGTGAGTGTTCCTTTTTTTCTATGATTTTGAGAAGGAATTAAAATACGCTTCACGAATTATGGCAATACGGAGGGAAAAATTAAATGATGACTCCGAAATACAAGAGAATTGTGTTAAAATTAAGTGGTGAGGCTTTAGCCGGCGATAAGGGATTTGGTATCGATCAAGAGGTAGTCAATACCATCGCCAAGCAAACCAAAGAAGTCGCAGATTTGGGAGTACAGATCGCAGTGGTTGTGGGCGGGGGTAATTTTTGGCGTGGGGCTGTCGGTAGTCACGCCGGATTTGACCGTTCCACAGCGGATTATATGGGAATGTTGGCCACTGTCATTAATTCCTTGGCGTTGCAAGATGCTTTTGAAAAGCATGGCATCGCTACCAGGGTGCAGACGGCAATTGAAATGCGGCAAATTGCCGAGCCATATATTAAAAGAAGAGCAGTCCGCCATTTGGAGAAAGGCCGGGTAGTGATTTTTGCATCCGGTACCGGTAATCCCTATTTTTCGACTGATACGGCCGCAGCTCTACGGGCTGCTGAGATTGAGGCCGAGATTATCTTGATGGCCAAAAAAGTGGATGGGGTTTATAGTGCGGACCCTAAAATTGATCCGGAGGCCACCCGGTTTGAGGATTTAGATTTCATGGAGGTATTGCAACAACGTCTGAAAGTAATGGATGCAACCGCAACCTCATTGTGTATGGACAATCATATTCCGATCGTGGTTTTTAATTTGAACGGGGTCGGAAATATTTTACGGATAGTCTTGGGAGAAAAAATTGGAACTTTTGTAAAGGGGGAGGCTTAGTTTATGGTTAAAGATGTGATCAAAGATGCGGAGACTCATATGAAGGGAGCTATTGAGGCTATTAAAAAGGAGCTTCAGGCAATCCGAACCGGTAGAGCGAACCCAAACATCTTAGATCGTGTGGTAGTTGAATATTATGGAACTCCCACACCGCTAAACCAGGTGGCTAGCGTTTCTTCACCGGATGCCAGGGCGCTGATAGTTCAACCCTGGGATAAATCGGCTTTGGGTGCGATTGAAAAAGCGATCCAAAAATCCGATCTGGGGTTAAATCCTGTGAATGACGGTACGCTAATCCGTTTGCCCATCCCGCCGCTCACCGAAGACCGCCGCAAAGAACTAGTGAAAGTGGCAAAGAAAGAAACCGAGGAAAGACGGGTGGTTGTTCGCAACCTACGACGCGATGCCAATGAGAAAATTAAGGCGTTGGAAAAAGCCAACCAGGTTTCGGCGGATGAAAGTAAAAAGGGCTTGGACGATATCCAAAAATTAACCGATAAGTACATCGCGGAGCTCGATAAGCTTTTGGAACAAAAGGAAAAGGAGATCATGGAAGTGTAAACTTCGAGGCTGTCCAAGCGCACTTTCCTTTTGAGACAGCCCCCTTTGATAATATGGGCTTATTTAAAAAATGGTTTCAAGATGTTCCTTTATCCTCGCAAAACATCACCAAGGTTCCGCTCCATCTGGCCATCATTATGGATGGCAACGGTCGCTGGGCCGGTAAACGTGGTTTACCCCGTTCAGCAGGTCATCGGGCCGGTATGGAACGAGTTCGTGAGACAGTGGAGATTTGCCTGGAAGTCGGAGTTAAATATTTGACTTTATACGCCTTTTCCACCGAAAACTGGCGACGCCCGGTAGAAGAGGTTAATTTTTTAATGGATCTCTTTGAAAAATCCATGAAGGTCGAGGTTGCCAAACTTCATCAGCACAAGGTAAGAGTTCGTTTCATCGGTTTGAGGCATGGGTTATCACCTACGTTGATAAAATTGATGGATGAAAGTCAAGAATTAACCGAGGCCAACGATGCTTTGACCTTAAATATCGCTATTAATTACGGCGGACGTTCGGAAATTGTCGTTGCCACCCAAGAATTATTGCGGGCAGTAGTAAATCACGAAATAACCCCGGAGGGCATTACCGAGTCTGCGTTTTCAAACCGTTTATTTACAAGCGGCCAACCTGATCCCGACCTTTTGATCCGTCCGGGCGGAGAACATCGGATTAGTAATATGTTAATTTGGCAATCGGCTTATACCGAGTTATATTTTTCGGATCTATTTTGGCCTGACTTCGGAAGAGAGCAAATTTTAAAAGCGCTTCATTATTATAGCAAGCGGGAACGCCGTTTTGGCAGGGTAGAGGGGGCACAGCATGATGCTTAAAAGAATTATCTGGGGCGCGCTGGGGGCGGCGCTATTGTTGGGCCTAATCTGGGCCGGCTCGATTTGGTTTACTTTAGCCATTGGTCTTTTATCCGTTTTGGGCATTCTGGAATACAGTCAATTATTGAAAAAACAGAATATTCGGCCTCAAACTGCGGCGATGATGTCTCTTAGCTTATTATTACTAGCCCTTATTTATATCAGTGCTCATTATTCCGCTTTAAAGCAGACCAACTTTATTATAGACGGCGAGCGGATCATGTGTTTCTTTTTATTTCTGGTCTTTTTAATTGTATTTATCAATGAATTGTTACGGGGTAATCCGGAACAAGGACTGCTCAATGCGGCTGCCAATTTATTTGGAACGGTCTACATCGGTTTTATGTTTGCATATATCTTAATGGTACGATTGATGCCGGGGGGCGACGGCCTTTTTTATATTCTATTTACCATCCTGGTTACCTGGTGTAATGATACCGGTGCCTATTTTGTCGGGAGCACCCTTGGAAAGCATAAACTGTCACCCCGGATTAGCCCCAACAAAAGTATTGAAGGTTCCATCGGCGGTCTGATCGGAGGCCTCATTTGTACCTGGGTACTGGCATTTTTATTTCATAAGCGGGTCCTACCATTGATAATACTAGGAGTATTAGTTGTGGTAGCCGGACAGATTGGCGACCTTATTGAGTCGATAATTAAACGAAATGCAGGGGTTAAAGATTCGGGAACATTCTTACCCGGTCATGGCGGATTACTGGACCGCTTCGATAGTCTGCTTTTAGCCGCCCCGATTGTTTATTATACTATCACTTATATTGCTCCCCATCTTTAATATTGGTGAAAAGGTGACGAAAGAATTTAAGGTATTTCTCGGAGTCTTGATGATAGGGATCGCTTTAATAGCGATCTTGAAATACCTTTTTCCTTTACTGGCGCCTTTTTTATTGGGGATCATTTTTGCCTGTTTGATTGAACCTTTGGTGGAAAGAATTGATACCCGGCTTAAGGTGGGACGTAAACTTGCGGTAAGCTTGATTTTGGTTGCTTTGGTGATTGCGGTTTTTGCTGTTACCGGATTTTCATTGCTCGCCTTTTATCAAGAAGCACAACGGCTGATACCCAAAATTCCTCAATTGGTGAGCCGGGTGGTAAACATCACCCGGGAAATCTTGGAGTATGGTACCAAATATTTCCCACAATTAACAGGGATTGATAGAAATTTTGGACTGCCACCGGAATCAATCGGCCAGGTTTTACGTTCTTTAATCATAGGAGTGCTTCAATTTTTACCCCGCTTTCCCCAACTATTATTTGCGGTTGGTTTGGGCGGTGTTACGGCTTATTTTTTCAGCCGGGATAAAAAGTCGATCTCTAGGCTGTTTTACCGGGTGCTGCCTCATAAATGGCAACTCGCAACGGTTGATCTTAAGACTGAAGTTTTGACGTCGGTAAGTCGGTTTATCCGGGTTGAATGCATCCTGGCTTTAATTTCTACCTGTTTAACAATGGCGTTTTTTGCCTTTTTAAATACGCCTGCAGCGGTAGCTTATGGTTTCTTGGCCGGTATTTTGGATTTTTTACCGGTATTGGGTCCGGGACTGGTATACATACCTTTAGCAGTGATGCATCTCTTATTTCATAATTATTTTCAAGCGGTCCTGTTGATTGGCGCTTATTTTTTATTGCTGCTGGTGAGACAGGTGACGGAATTTAAACTAATCGGTGAAAATTTAAACTTACATCCCTTAGTGAGCATTTTTGTAATATATATCGGCATTCAACTGTTTGGCTTTGCCGGTATTTTATTCGGCCCACTGTTGATCATTATTTTGCGGGCTTTATATCGGGTATTGATGGGACTGGAAAAGAGAAGACCTAACCCTCGCCCTTCCCCATAGATGCGAATCTTGTCGTCGGTTCACGTGGAAGGGTAACCTTAGCCGTTGCAGGCTTAAAGACAAATCTTTCAGGCAAACGGGGATGTGCAGGTTCCATTCCACCTCTCTCTTGCTCTCCCCCAATGAAGTATTTTAATGAAGCGGATTCAGTGGGAGAGTACTGATGTCTTCGTAGTCTAAAAGCTTTTAGAGGTCAACGACTGGGGTTACTCTTCCACTGAAACAGCCACCTTGAACTACATCTCAGGGGAAGAGCAAGAGTTAGGTCAAATAGGCATCTTTGATTTGACTTTCCATTTTATTCCTTCCTAACTTGATGACATTGGGGCGAGGGTTAGGTGCATTTAGGCATCTAATAACTAATAACACAATTGGGTGGTGTATTTTGACCAAGAAAATAGCAATTCTCGGCTCAACCGGTTCAATCGGGCGGCAGGCTCTGGAAATAATCCGGGAATTTCCCGAACAATTTGAAGTGATCGCTTTGAGCGGAGGTTCCAATCTGGAACTCCTGCTGGAACAGACAGTGATCTTTAAACCGAAATATGTGACCATTGGAGAGACTGCCTTATATTCGGAGCTAAAATCGCGTTTAGCCGGCACTGGGATTCAAGTATTGGCTGGATTGGATGGTTTAATTGAACTAGCGGTCCTCTCTGAGGTGGAGCTGGTATTAACGGCAGTCGTGGGTTCGATTGGGATCAAGCCCACCTTGGCGGCTATCCGAGCCGGTAAAGATATTGCCTTAGCCAATAAGGAAACATTGGTTGCTGCCGGGTCGATCATTATCCCGGCGGTAAAGCAACACGGGGTAAATTTATTTCCGGTGGATAGCGAGCATAGCGCCATTTTTCAGTGCCTGGAAGGCCGCTCAGCGGAACAAGTGGCCCGGTTGATACTAACTGCTTCCGGAGGGCCTTTCCGGAACCTGCAGCCGCAGGATTTGGAAAAGGTTACTCTAGAGCAGGCTTTACAACACCCCAATTGGAAAATGGGCGGCAAAGTTACTATCGACTCCGCCACCATGTTTAATAAAGGTTTAGAGATCATCGAAGCTCATTGGCTGTTTGATATGCCTTATGAACGGATCGCCGCAGTGATTCATCCGGAAAGTGTCATTCATTCCATGGTGGAACTGGTCGATGGTTCAACTATTGCCCAACTGGGCCCCTGTGATATGCGACTGCCGATTCAACTCGCTTTGACATATCCGGAGCGCTTTGACAATTCTTTTCCCAAATTGGATTTACTGTCCGGCAAGCAGCTTAATTTTTATCCAGTGGATCGGCGACTTTTTCCTGCCGTAGAACTCGCCTACCAAGCGGGTCGAGCGGGAGGCGTCATGCCGGTGGTTTTAAACGCGGCCAATGAACAAGCAGTGCAGGCTTTTTTGACTGGGAAAATTGAATTCACCGGGATTATTCGTATTGTTTCAGAATTAATGGGGTATTATCAAAAAGAGGGCTATTCCAGCCATCCTGATATTGAAGAGATTTTTGCAGTGGACCGCCAGGTACGTGAACAAGCAGACCAATTGATTCAGCGGAGGGGGTAACACAGTGGGTTTCAATTTAAATTCAATCTGGTTAACACTTTTGATGTTAAGTATTGCGGTAATGATTCATGAATATGGGCATTTTATAACAGCCAGGGCATTTGGAGTGACGGTTCATGAATTTTCGGTGGGTTTTGGACCGTTGATAGGCAAGATTAACCGGCGGGGCGTTCAATATTCCTTACGTTGGATTTTGTTCGGCGGATTTTGTAAAATCGCCGGTATGGATATGGCCTTGGAAGGAGAGACCAAGGACCCGGAGACCCGCCCGGATCGTTTATTTTATAATTTAAGGCTTTGGAAGAAAGTTGTGGTGTTGGCTACCGGCTCCATCTTTAATTTGCTCCTCGGCATGGTTGTTTTTTTTGTGGCATTGCTCTGGATCGGTACTCCGGCAGTTTCCAAGGGGGCATTAATCATCGATTCGGTGGTGATTAGTAGCGTTAGTAATCAAAGTCCGGCTATGCAAGCGGGAATCGAGCCCGGAGATAAAATTACGGCCATCAACGGACAACCGATTACCCGTTCCACCACTCTCTCAAACTTGGTACAACAATCGGCCGGTCAAACTATCCGGGTTCAAATACAACGACATCAACAAATCCTTGTCAAGCAATTACAGGCCAAATATAGCCGTGAAAATAAGAAATACCTGATCGGGGTAGTTTTAATGGAAACCCCCAAATTTATTACACCCTCAATCGGCATGGCTACTAAACAAACCTTGGCAATGCCGGGGAACATCATTAAAATGTTAGGCATGCTCATCAAAGGTAAGATAAAAGGGAGTCTGGTGGGGCCAATCGGAGCAGTGGATATGGTCGAACAGACTCTGCAAATGCCGCTGCAATTGATTTTGATTAGCATGGTCCAATTTTTTACCAGCATCAGTGTCTCGCTATGTCTGTTCAATTTGCTGCCGTTACCCTTGCCGATACTAGACGGTGGTTGGATTGTAATCTTACTATTGGAAAGGATATTTCGCAGGGAGTTTTCGACCGAGCAAAAAGCAACGGCTTATACAGTTGGGTTAGTCGCGATTCTGTTTGCTTTTGTGTGGATTACTTATGGAGATATTTTACGTCTGTTAAAGCGGGTGCTGGGAGGATAACATGCCGATTAAAGATCGTGCGCACACGGGTCATAGGGAATGGGCGGATCCCAACCG
>DNPP01000277.1:14471-25566 GCA_003501365.1 Bacillota bacterium | reverse complement strand
TTAAAATAAGTGTAAACATTCAATTAAGGGACCTTACGAGAGATAAGGATTAAAAATAAAACTATTTCGGGAAGGATGGGAAAAAGCCTTCCCTTGTTTTTTAAATAGTTTTCCATTACAATAAGGTCAAATAAGGTCAGAGGTATAAAAATGGGCAGTTTAGCTGATTTCATTGAACAATACCTGAGAAATATTTTGATTCAAAATAAAATTATTGAACTACAACGGCGAGAATTGGCCAAGATGTTCCGTTGCGCTCCCTCGCAGATCAATTATGTGTTGGAGACCCGTTTTAACCTTGAACATGGCTATATTGTGGAGAGCAAACGGGGCGGTGGCGGCTATATCCGAATTACGCCGGTTAGCTGGCGAATTGAAAGCTTGCCGGTGCTGATTAATGAATTAGTCCCGGCGGAGATAGGCGAGAATGAAGTTGTACATTTGTTGGAACGATTGGTGGAAACGAACATGATTGGAGTGGAATCGGCTCAGTTGCTTTTGAAGCTTATGGTGGATGTATTTGCAGATTTGGAAGTAACTCATGCCGATTTTTTACGGGCCAAATTTTTAAAGGCCATGCTGATGGTGTTAGGAAGTAAGAGCGAAACATAAACTATTTATCATTCATTTGACCTTGTTATTTTCATTGTGGGGTGATTTTATGTTATGTCAAAGTTGTGGAGAACGGCCGGCTACAGTTCATTTAACCAAGATTATGAATCATGAAAAAACTGAATTCCATTTATGCGAAGTCTGTGCCAAAAATGTCGGCAATGAATTGGGAATTATCTTCGAACCCAGCTTTAATTTTCAGAACTTTATTGCCGGATTATTGGAAGGCGATCTCGACCTTTACCAACAGCCAAATTCCAATCAAGAAATATTCTGTAAGAATTGCGGTTTGACTTTCTCTGATTTTACAAATAGCGGATTACTCGGTTGTGGTGATTGTTATCAATATTTCCAGACCAGTTTGGAGCCGTTACTTAAGAAGGTGCATGGTAGCGTCCGTCATAACGGGAAAGTTCCCAAACGAACCGGCGGTAAAGTCCGGGTCCGTAAAGAAATTGAAGATTTACGGGCTGAACTTCAACAGTCGATTAGTCGCGAAGATTATGAGCGGGCCGCTTTTTTACGAGATGAGATTCGACGATTGGAAACGGAACTTTAGGAGGGTTGATTTTGAAAATAAATGATTATGAAAAAGATTTTTTTCCTGCATGGGTTCAATCCGAGGGTGAAGCCGGAGATGTGGCAATTAGCACCCGGATTAGGTTAGCACGCAATTTGAAAGGGATCCCTTTTCCAAATTACGCCAATGAGGCTCAGTTGAGTAAAATCAATGACGAGATCTGCCGGACCATTCAGGAACGGCCTCCTATTGAACAGTTAGCGCTGATTAAAGTGGAGGAGTTAAACGCGAATGATCGGTTGATTTTGGTTGAAAAGCATTTGTGTAGCCCACAATTTATTGACCAGTCCCACCTGCGGATGTTGTTGATCAATCGTGAACAATCCGTCAGCGTAATGGTCAATGAAGAGGATCATTTGCGGATTCAAGCCATTACAGCGGGTTTCTCCTTGGAAGGCGCCTTGGGACTGGCTAACCAAATGGATGATTATTTTGAAGAAAGTTTGGATGTATGCTTTGATGAAAACTACGGTTATCTTACTTCCTGTCCCACCAATGTCGGGACTGGACTCAGGGCTTCAGTAATGCTTCATCTGCCGGGATTGGCTATGGTTGACCAGGTAAAGAAAGTTTTGACCGCTTTGATTCATATCGGTATCAGTATTCGCGGTTTATACGGTGAAGGGACCGAATCCATCGGCGATCTTTATCAAGTATCGAATTCCGTCACGTTAGGACGAACCGAGGCCGATCTAAGCGGCAATTTGAGGAGCGTTTGTCGCCAGGTGATTGAAAGGGAACGAGCGGTGCGAGAGTCGCTATTAAAAGATTCCAGGATTCAATTGGAGGATCGGGTTTGTCGTTCGTATGGCATCCTTACGCAAGCTAGAATGTTATCCTCCCAGGAAGGGCTAAAACTATTATCTGATGTGAAACTGGGTGTGGAATTGGGTATAATACCAAAGATCAATAAAAAAATGTTAAAGGAATTGCTCTTTTTGATTAGAGCTTCGATTCTACAAAAAATTATCGGTAAAGAGCTATCACCGGCTGAAAGAGATTTTTATCGGGCTTCGATTATCCGAGATAAGTTGAAAATCCAAGAAGGGAGTGGTGAGCCAAATGTTTGAACGGTTTACTGAAAGAGCGCGTAAAGTTGTATATTTAGCACAACAAGAGGCTGCCCGTTTAGGGCATAATGTGGTAGGAACTGAACATATACTCCTGGGATTGCTGGCTGAGGGGGAAGGCGTAGCGGCCAAGGCCTTGGAGTCATTGGATATACGTTTAGACAAGATTCGCCTGGAAGTTGAGAAGATTATCGGTAGCGGTGAAACAAATCCTTTTGGTGAGATCCCGTTCACTCCCCGGGCCAAGAGAGTATTAGAACTTGCAGTCGATGAGGGACGTCAATTAGGCCATAATTATATCGGTACTGAACATATCCTGCTTGGGTTAATCCGAGAGGGTGAAGGAGTGGCGGCCCAGGTTTTAAAGAATCTCGGCGCTGATCTGGACAAAGTCCGAAAAACCGTTCTCAGTCTTTTAGGCGGGAACAACGGTGCTTTTCCGGATCAACCGGGTACCGCCAGAGGCGCCAATAAAACGCCAACTTTAAATCAGTTCGGACGGGATCTTACCGAGTTGGCTAAAATCGGAAAACTTGATCCGGTGATCGGCCGGGAAAATGAGATTGAGCGGGTAATTCAAGTTTTGTCCCGTCGTACTAAAAATAACCCGGTATTAATCGGTGAACCGGGGGTTGGAAAGACTGCGATTGCTGAAGGGCTGGCCCAAAAAATTATCAATGGCATCGTACCGGAGATATTGCGCAATAAACGAGTAGTGTCGCTGGACATGGGCTCAATGGTAGCCGGTTCGAAGTATCGCGGCGAATTTGAAGAAAGAATGAAGAAAGTCATGGAAGAGATCCGTAATGCCGGCGATGTGATTCTTTTTATCGATGAAATGCATACTTTGATTGGCGCTGGAGCTGCTGAGGGAGCGATTGATGCCGCCAATATCCTAAAGCCGGCATTGGCTCGTGGCGAATTACAATGTATTGGCGCGACTACCCTTGACGAATATCGCAAGCATGTAGAGAAAGACGCCGCTTTGGAACGCCGCTTTCAGCCTATTAAAATCGGTGAACCTTCGAAGAACGAGACGGTGTTAATTCTGGAGGGGTTACGGGATCGTTATGAAGCCCATCACCGGGTAAAAATTTCCGATATCGCGATTACAACTGCGGTGAATCTTTCGGACCGCTATATTACGGATCGCTTTTTGCCGGATAAAGCGATTGACTTGATTGATGAGGCCGCATCAAAGGTGCGCTTGAAGACAACCATTACCCCGCCGGATTTGAAGGAACTGGAAGACCAAGTCAATACTATACAGCAGGAAAAAGAAGCGGCCATTAAAAATGAAGAATTTGAAAAAGCGGCGGAACTTCGGGATAAAGAGCAAAAACTCAGGCAACAACTGGATAATCTACGGAATGATTGGAAGAACAAGCGTAGTATGGATGAACCGGTAGTATCCGATGATGATATCGCCAGCATAGTCGCAAGCTGGACCGGGATACCGGTCTCTAAATTAGAACAGGCCGAGACCGAACGCTTGCTCAAGATGGAGGATATCTTGCATGAACGGGTGATTGGCCAGAATGAAGCGATTGAAGCCATTTCCAAAGCAATTCGCAGGGCCCGGGCCGGACTAAAGGATCCGAAACGACCGATCGGTTCATTCATTTTCCTGGGGCCGACTGGGGTAGGAAAAACTGAATTGGCAAGGGCACTTGCTGAGGCGATGTTTGGGGATGAAAATTCGGTAGTCCGTATTGATATGTCGGAATATATGGAACGCCATACTGTTTCCAGGCTGGTGGGTTCTCCCCCTGGTTATGTCGGCTTTGAAGAGGGTGGACAGTTGACGGAACGGGTGCGTCGCAAACCCTATTCCGTAATTTTACTGGATGAGATTGAAAAGGCCCATCCGGAAGTATTTAATATACTGCTACAGGTGCTGGAAGATGGAAGATTAACCGATTCCCACGGGAGAACGATTGATTTCCGAAATACCGTCGTAGTCATGACCTCCAACGTCGGCGCCAATCTCATTGATCATCAAGGAGCTATCGGCTTTCAAATTTCCCAGGACGAAGAGGAAGACAATTATCGCAAGATGAAGGGAAAAGTATTGGACGAACTCAAGAAAACTTTCCGGCCGGAGTTTTTGAACCGGGTCGACGAGGTGATTGTTTTCCACGCATTGACTAAGGACCAGATCAAGCAGATTGTTGATTTGATGATTAAACCGGTTGCCAAGCAGCTTACTGAAAAAGGATTGACTTTGGAAGTAACCAATGAGGCCAAAGAGTTTTTGGCTGAAGAGGGTTATGATCCGCTTTTTGGAGCTCGTCCGTTACGCCGGGCTGTGCAAAGGTTAATTGAAAATCCTTTATCGGAAGAGATTTTAAAAGGAAATCTGCCGCCGGGTAAGACAATCCGGACCGAAGTGCAGGAAGAACAAATTAAGTTTCAGACCGTTTAAGAAGATTTTATGTTCAAGAGGCTGCCTCAAAAGCAAATGCGACAGCCACAGTTGATATAATTGGATTTATTGCCCTCTCCGGGTATATTCGGGAAATGCTATTTTATTATTGTTTTGCCGTTTCATACCCTATTTTTTTATATTTCTATTTTCTTTCGATCTCGTATGCAAAAATAAGGGACTGTCTCTTTTGAAACAGTCCCTTATTTTTTTTAAGTCTTTTTTGAATACTGGCAGGAAAAAAGGTAAGTATGACGAAAATATAAAAAAATATAATTTAAACACTACTTGAGTCACTGGGTGTCAGGAGGTGCCATATGAAAGTTGAATTTATCAATCCATTCGTGTCAGCGGCTTTTATGGTTTTAGAGAAGGTTGGTAAAACAAAAGTCACGAAAGGTAAATTATGCTTAACGGCCTCACCGATTGAAGGTAAGGATGTAAACACAGTGATTGGCGTTACCGGTGATATTTTAGGTCAAGTTATTTATTGCATGTCGACTGAAACCGCTCAGAAACTCGCCTCTACTATGTTAATGGGTATGCCGGTCGAAGATTTTGATGAAATCGGCAAGAGCGCCATTAGTGAATTAGGAAATATAATTACCGGTAATGCAGCCACTGAACTGGGCAATAATGGGTTTTGCTGCAATATTACACCCCCATCGTTGTTTATGGGCAAAGAGGTGAAGGTTTCAATCAAAGATTTACAAATATTGGTTATCCCGGTTTTAACCGACCTGGGTGAAATTACGATTTTTGTGGCTTTACGGGAAGCTGACCAGTAAATTTCTTGGGAGTTGTAAATTATGAAACTTGTCAAAACAGCAACCCTAGTGCCTGGAATGGTAATATCGAAGGATGTTTACCAGGACAATGGCATATTGATGCTTAATGAAGGTACCGTTTTAACAGCAGAAATAATCACGAAGTTAAAATATTGGAATTTGAATGAGGTAACGGTAGAGGAACTCCAACTAAGCTCTAGGGAAGAACAGGAAGCGATCTTGGCTCCCCAAATAGCAGCCGCTCATGACCGGGTGGTAGGGATTACTCAGAATCTGATGTCCTCCCAAAACCTTAAAGAGGTTGATACCTTTTTATTGCGGGGAATGGTTGGGGATCTTGAGAGCCAGATCAACTTAAATAGTGATTTATTATTAAATTTAAGCCATTTGAAGACTTATGATCTGTATTTATTTTCTCATGTCGTCAATGTTAGTATTTTGGCCATCATTATCGGCAGAGAACTTAAAATGCAACCGGAAGAGCTAAAGAATTTAGGGATCGCTGCGTTGCTGCATGACTTTGGTATGGTTCGCGTTGACCGGGAGATTTATGATCAAGAGAATAATCTAACCCCCGAGCAATGGGTAGAAATTAAAAAACACCCGGATTATGCTTGTGAGAGTCTCTCCGCCAATGAGCTGTCTCCGGAAATATTACAGGGAATCCGTCAACATCATGAGCGCATTAATGGCAGTGGTTATCCCTTAGGTTTACGGGGCCCGGAAATCAGCCAACTTGGCAAGATTATTGCTGTGGCTGATGTATATGATGCTTGCATTTCACCAAGAAAACACCGCAAACGGTATACACCCTATGAAGCATTGAAAATTTTATTAGGTGATTCTCATTTATTTGATATAAAGATTTTAAAAGCGTTTATTGCCAGCATGGCTATTTATCCAATTGGTAGTTTTATTCGTTTGAATACCGGCGAAGTAGCGAAAGTGGTTGGTATTAATCATGGGTCTCCATTTCGTCCGGAAATCCGCATTTATTTTGATTCATCCAACCAGAAATTGGATGAGCCGGTTCGTATCAATCTGATCGATGAAGAGTATACTCAAACCTATGTCCAGGAGACTGTTGAGCGGAATGAGATGGAGAAGATATATGAGTTACTAGGAGAGTAATAGCAGCATAATTTATCACTTTAGTTTCAAGTCAAACCACAAGTATCAAAACTTGTGGTTTTTTTTATAGCGATTTAAAGGAGGCTTGATTAAGTTTCGTAAAAATAAATTAAAATATAAAAGGAAAATATTATTTTGAATTAGTATTCTTCAAGTTCGGTTATCGAATCGATTTTTGGGCGCAAGCCCTAGGAGATAGGAACTATCTAGCTAAACATACTTAACGATTGAATATTGGAATTGATTCCCCGTAATCCCCGCAGCATTCTGATACGCACCTTATTATAAACGTATTAAGAGAAATCTACTTAGCCCATGGCTCATCTCAGGAATTAGTCGAAATTTCCAGGAAATCATTGGTGATTTATGAAAACTAGCAGATGAATGCTACTTATTGACAAGGCAAAGATGGAATGTTAAAATAAAATAAAAATTAATAAATAAACGTTAACTATACGTTTGCTCGATAATTTTTTTGATTAGATCAAGTTTGCTTTTTAGGGTGTTTTAACTATAGTTGCCGTACTGATTTTGGTATTTAACTATAGTTATGCCAATAAAAAATTTTTAGGAGGAGCTTGAATGAAAAAAGTATTGGTTTTTGCAGCAGCTTTATCGATGATCTTCATGCTGGTAGGTTTTGGTCAAGCAGCGAGCAAAGGGTATGTAGGAGTTTCAATGCCTACCCAGTCATCGGAACGTTGGATTAAAGACGGTCATACCATGAAAGATATCCTTGAAAAAAGAGGATACACCGTTGACTTACAGTATGCAGAAGATGATATTCCTACCCAAAAAGCCCAGATTGAAAATATGGTTACAAAAGGCGCAAAGGTCCTGGTTATTGCGGCTATTGATGCCTCAACCCTTTCAGCAACCCTTGACAACGCTGCTAAAAGCGGCGTTAAAATTATCGCCTACGACCGTTTATTAGTTAATACCAAAGCTGTTTCCTACTATGCAACTTTTGATAACAGAAAAGTCGGGGTACTACAAGCAACATCGTTAGTCGAAGGCTTAAAGAAATTTAAGGGTAAAGGTCCTTGGAATATCGAGCTATTCGCCGGTTCGCCTGACGACACCAACTCTTTCTATTTCTATTCAGGCGCTATGGATGTTCTCAAACCCTTAATGGATAAAGGCCAAATTGTTGTTTCGTCTAAACAGATCGCTCAGGATAAAATCGGTACTTTGCGTTGGGACGGTGCTGTTGCCCAATCACGTATGGATGCTATCTTAGCTGCTAATTATTCCGGCGGGAAAAAACTTGATGGCGTATTATCACCGTATGACGGAATTTCCAGAGGAATCCTGTCATCCTTGATTTCCTTCGGGTTTGTTCCTGGTAAGAATTTACCAATTGTTACCGGTCAAGACGCGGAAGCTGCATCGATTAAATTGATCAAAGCTGGACAACAATACTCTACTATCTTGAAAGATACCCGTAATCTGGCAAAAGTTGCTTCCGATATGGTCGATGCCGTTCTGAAGGGTACTGAACCCCAGATTAACGATACCAAAACCTATAACAATAATGTAAAAATAGTTCCTTCTTATCTACTTGTTCCTTACGTTGTTACTAAAGATAACTATCAAAAATTAGTTATCAAATCCGGTTATTTGAAAGAGTCTGATATTAAATAAGATTTTCTTCTACTATTTCACTTTAGTTACCGGGCGCGTATGCGCGCCCGATAACTTGATAACCGAATTGAAAATTCCCCCGAGTCCGTTGTATATAGTTAAAACACCGAAAACTATTTATAGTTATTGAGTTTTAGTTTTGGTTGCAAAGAATTTATTTAGTTTTGAGATAGACGATAGAACATTTGGCTAAAAATGTATTTTCTTATGATATAATATCCTTATGGTAAGCCATCGGTTAATACTCCTTTTGGTTAATTACCATTTGAAGTATCCGATGGTTTTTCCTTCATATATAAGCTCAGATAAAAAATTATAAGCTCAGATAAAAAATCGAAAATTCTTGCGACATTTATTAGATTTGCCATATACCTTTATTGCTGGGTATTAATAAAGGAGATTAAAATGGAAAATTATATTTTAGAAATGAAAAATATTACCAAACTGTTTCCCGGAGTGAAAGCTCTTAGTGATGTTAATTTAAAGATCAAACCGAATCACATTCACGCTCTGGTTGGTGAAAACGGGGCCGGTAAATCTACTTTAATGAACATTCTAAGTGGGGTTTATCCATATGGAACTTACGATGGCGATATTATTGTAAATGGTGAAGTATGTAAGTTCAAAGATATCCGGGAAAGTGAAACGAAAGGAATCGCAATTATTCACCAAGAGTTAGCCTTGATTCCAACTTTATCGATTTTTGAAAATATATTTATGTGTAATGAACAGACCGATAATGGGGTAACGGTTGATTGGAATAAGACCAAATCAAAAGCGCTAGCGATCTGTAAAAAAGTCGGTTTAAATGTAAATATTGAAACCAAGGTAATGGATATTGGAATGGGGAAACAACAGTTAGTTGAAATATGCAAAGCCTTATCAAAGGATGTTAAATTATTAATATTGGATGAACCTACCGCGGCATTAAATGATATGGAATCGGATCATCTTTTAAATTTAATATTGGATTTGAAAGAACATGGAATTACCAGTATTCTTGTTTCCCATAAATTACAGGAAGTTATTAAAGTTGCCGACGAGATAACCGTTATTCGAGATGGGGCAACGATTGAAACCCTTATTAAAGGGGAAGACAGCATTACAGAAGGTCGAATTATTAAGGGAATGGTAGGGCGGGAAATAACCGATCGCTTTCCTAAACGGCAACATCAAACTGGCGATATCCGTTTTGAAGTTAAAAATTGGAATGTCTATGATCCAGTTGATGAATCAAGACAGGTAATCAAAGATCTCAATATGAATGTAAAAAAAGGTGAAGTTGTTGGACTGGCCGGCTTAATGGGCGCCGGTAGAACCGAACTCGCAATGAGTGTATTTGGAAAAGCATACGGCAAAAAAATATCCGGAAACTTAGAAAAAGACGGCCAAAAGATAGAATTACACAATGTTAGTGATGCTATTAAAAACAGAATAGCTTATTCTACGGAGGACAGAAAGACTGCCGGTGTTATTTTTTCATTTGACATCAAAAAAAATGTCACGATCGCAGCGCTTTCTAAAATATCTAAGAGCCAAGTGATAGATGAAAATCGAGAAATTCAAGTCGCTGAAGATTATCGCAAAAAATTAAGAATCAAATCTTCTAGTATTTTGCAAAATGCCGGAAATCTATCCGGTGGTAATCAACAGAAGGTTGTATTTAGCAAATGTATATTTGCAGACCCGGATGTCTTATTTTTGGATGAACCGACCCGCGGGATTGATGTGGGAGCTAAATATGAAATATACTCGATCATTAATGAACTGGCTGAAGAAGGAAAATCGATTGTCATGATATCTTCGGAATTGCCTGAAATTCTTGGGATGTGTGATCGCATCTACGTAATGAATGAAGGAAGAATTGTTGGCGAACTTGCCAATCATGAAGCATCTCAAGAGAAAATTATGCAGTGTATCATGCAAAGTAATAAGGAGGTCTCAAAGTGATTAAATCAAATAGTTCGCTTAGTAGGGATAATCTTGCCGGTGGAACCAAACAGAGTAGTTTGTTAAAGGGTAATCTTCGTCAATATATGATGTTCATTGCATTGGTGGTAGTTATCCTATTCTTTCAAATTGCAACGCAGGGAATTTTATTAAAGCCGCTAAATATTTCTAACTTAATCCAACAGAATGCCTATGTTTTCGTTTTAGCCATCGGCATGCTTTTGTGTATATTAATTTGTGGCAATATTGATTTATCAGTTGGCTCCGTGGTTGCTTTTGTGGGAGCGATTTCCGCAATTTTAACTTTAAAAATGGGCATGCCGGTCAGTTTGGCTATTCTTATATCCTTGGGCGTTGGTTTTTTAATCGGCTGTTTCCAGGGCTTTGTCATTGCCTATGTCGGTGTTCCTGCTTTCATTACAACTTTAGCGGGTATGCTTATTTTTAGAGGGCTTACCATGGTTATCTTACAAGGTACTAGTCTTGCGCCAATGCCGGACAGCTATAATTTTTTGGCCGCCGGTTTTGTGCCTGATTTTGTTAATTTTGGCGGAGTCAATATTTTAGCAATTTTGATCGGAGTCATTGCTTCAATCATCTTTATTGTGAGTCAAATTATCGCCAGACAAAATAAAAAGAAATTTCAATTTGAAGTTTCTTCAGCAGTAGCATTTATCACCAAAATAGTCGCCATAGTTTGTGTTATTATCGCTTTTACCTATATGCTGGCCCTATATCGAGGCCTTCCCGTGGTACTGTTAATAGTCACCGGATTAGTTATCATATATGCATTTGTTACCAATAAGACAATCGTGGGGCGGCAAATTTATGCCTATGGCGGAAATCCAAAAGCCGCCGCACTTTCAGGCATAAAAACCAAGAAAATTCTGTTTTG
>DNPP01000277.1:9031-14118 GCA_003501365.1 Bacillota bacterium | reverse complement strand
AACTCGGCGACCCCAAAATCCGGGAATGGCTTTGAGCTTGATGCGATTGGAGCCTGTTTTATCGGTGGCGCTTCGACGCTTGGTGGGGTAGGAACCGTTGTGGGAGCGATTGTCGGCGGTCTGCTAATGGGAGTTCTAAACAATGGTATGTCTATTTTGGGTGTTAGTATCGACTGGCAAATGGCTATTAAGGGTTTTGTACTTTTAGCGGCAGTTTCCTTTGATGTGTTTTCCAAATCGAAATCTAAGGGCTGACGATTTGCCTCAGGACTGGTATTCATATTTAATATTAATAATCAATGCAGATGCGTCTTATGGCATCTGCATTTTTATTTTTGTGATGATAAACTGATTCAGCCCCAATGGTTCTATATCATCCAATCATTCAGCCAGGCAGCGTGTCTCCATTCTTGCGGCCCTTAGCCAAGGCCTGAGCCGCCGCTTGAATGGCAGTTTTTTTATAGTCGCTATTCCAGCGATTCACTCCGAAATAATCAAAAATGCTCGCCCCGGTATGACGACAGAAGCGGTCCATCTGTTCCAGGCAAGTTAGAAGACCGTTCCCGGTTCCTCCCGCTGAGGCGATTAACAAAATCTGTTTATTGCTGATGATGCCTGACCCACCATATTCACAACGGCGGAAGCGATCAATGAAGCTTTTAAAGGCTTCAGTGGTCTCCCCCCAATATACTGGGGTAACCAAAATGATGGCATCAGCCGATTGAAGACGGGTTTTAAGATCATCAAAACCGTCTGAACCAAAGCTGCAACAATGTTCCTCACGGCAAGTACCCCAACCGCTGCCGCAGATTTTGCAGCTATCTAACCTCAGATCGCAGAGCCTGATCTCCTCAACCTCAGCTGCGCCATGGACTGCGCCTTGTTTAGCCGCATTGATCAGTGACTGACAGAGACCGTCCTTTTTGGGATTACCGGATAAAATCAGTATTTTCATTTATTTCGAGTCCTTTCCTTTGAAATAGACTAAAATAATTATAGCATTTTTTCTCCAGAAAAGACCAATACACGGTTGAATTGTTTGATAATGCATTTTGGGATGTTGATTTCTGATCCAATAATCGCCACTATTATCGATACTCACTTTGTGGTAAAATTTTTATGTCAACTAGGCTGCGGTTTATATTCTTCCATTAGCCCGGCGCTTTGGATGCTTTTAGTCATAAAACGCTAAAGAATATGGTTTATTATAAAAAACAAGTCTTTTACGTTAGGGGGATAAGTTTATTGAAACAGATCAAGAATTTACAAATCGGATTGATTATATTGGCCTTTTTAATTACTGCCGGCGGGCTTTTTGGCGGGCAATTTCTGACCAATAAATTTCGCGTAGAAAAGCCACTTCATCAGGAATTACAACGGATAAAGGCAATCCGGAACTTTCAAGTTAAGGCCGAGAAAGACGGCGTTAGTGTTACTCTGAAATTACGTAAAGTCGATAATTTGCAGCAAGTTGTAGAAAACATTCAACAAAAGGTTTTCTTATATTACAATCAACCCATTAAAATGCTGAAGATTAACGATAATCGCAATCATTATTTGGAGGGTCTCCGTTACCAATTGTCGTTTTATCTTCAGGAAGCGGCTGTTTCCGGCCATTATATTCAGCTCAAGACGGCCCTAGAGTCTTATTCCGGGGTTAAAACCAAAGTTTATTTCGGACAAGACAACATGTATTTACAGCTTGAAAAGGGGGCCAATTACCTATATGAAGTGGTCCCGTTCGTCACTCAAACAGGAACGCGTATTAATAATCCATCTGGAGGTGATACCGTATGATGAAACATATTGAATGGGTAATCGGAGCCGGTATCGGCCTACTGGCATTTTTGTTTTGGTGTGGAGTCGATCTGACGCCGTTTCTGCTTATAAGTGTCGCCTTAGTCGTGTTATACTTTTTTACCCAAGGCCGGATGCTCGGGCGCAGTCCGGAGATGTTGGGCGGACAAGTGGCGAATAAGCCTGTGAATGTTAGCTTTGACGATATCGGCGGTCAACAGGTAGCTAAACGGGAATTACTGGAAGCACTTGATTTTGTCCGCGGCGACCAGGGTGAATTGAGCAAATTGGGTATTCGTCCTTTAAAGGGGATTTTACTCACCGGACCACCGGGTACCGGCAAAACTTTAATGGCTAAAGCCGCAGCTAGTTATACAGATTCAGCATTTGTGACCGCTGATGGTTCCAGTTTTGTGGAGATGTACGCCGGAGTCGGCGCTCAGCGGGTACGGCAGCTTTTTAATAAAGCAAGACAGCAAGCGCAAAAGGCCGGCAAAAGAAGCGCTATTATATTCATTGACGAGATCGAAGTGATTGCCGGTAAAAGAGGCAATCATAGCTCGCATCTGGAATACGATCAGACGCTTAACCAGTTGTTGGTGGAAATGGATGGTTTAAAGCAGAATGAAGCGGTAAGGATCGTTTTAATTGCCGCCACCAACCGGGCAGATTTATTGGATGGGGCGATTTTACGACCCGGCCGGTTCGACCGTCAAGTAAAAGTGGATCTACCGGATAAAGAAGGCCGGATTCATATTTTGAATATCCATGCTAAAGGGAAACCGCTAGCCCAAGAGATAAATTTGGAAGAGGTAGCAAAGGATACGTTCGGCTTTTCCGGCGCCCACCTGGAGTCATTGCTCAACGAGGCGGCTATTTTGGCTTACCGGCGGAATCATGATCAGATCCTGATAGAGGATATTCGCGAGGCTATTGATAAAGTGATGATGGGTGAAAAATTGGAACGCCAACCCGATGCGGCTGAGTTAAAACGCGTAGCTATCCATGAAGTGGGCCATGCTTTGCTCAGCGAAATTTTACGGCCGGAGTCGGTGGCCACGTTGACGGTGATTCCCCGGGGCAAAGCGCTGGGCTTTATGAGACAAGCCCAGAGCCAGGAACAGTATCTATACACCAAAGAATATTTACAAGATCAGATCTGTATTTGTCTCGGCGGAGCTTTATCCGAAGAACTGTTTTATGGAGACTGGAGTACCGGCGCTTGTAACGATTTTGAACAAGCGACCCATATCGCTAAACAGATTATTCTCACCGGAATGTCCCGCTTAGGGATTGTCCAGGAGGATTGTTTGGGGAAAGAACGACTTTTCGAAGTGATGACCGAAATCCTTAACACGCAGAAGGAGCGGGTGCGCAGCATTTTAAAGGAACGCAATCCGGTCATTGATCGAGTGGTTCAGGATCTGTTACTGAAGGAGAAGGTATCCGGCAGCTGGTTTAGGGAGCAACTGAAAGCGGCCTGAATTGAACCGTAATTGAAATGTAAAACGAGGGGGGAGGGAGCTCTCTCCCCCAAAAAGAATGAGACAAAATAGGGACTTTCAAAAGGGGCTGTCGCGATATTGCGGACTGCCCCTTTGTTTTTAGAATTAGTTAAACCTGGATATTGATAATATCCTTCCAGCAAGTAGTGTAGCTTGGCGATACTCTTTCCCGGCGTTGACGCCAGTCGGTACTGCCGCCTTGAATCGCCATCGTGAGAGTGTCCGGCCCATACTTGGCATTTATCCGGTCAAGGGCTTTCATGATGGCGCCATGCTTTCCATGATCGATTTCATCAAACAAGCAGCCCTGCACTTGATCTTGGGGTACGATCTCCGTTACCATGACTCCGGCTTTTTGATAATGATAGCCCGCTTTATATATTTTCTCCAAAGTTAATAAGGCATATTTAACCAGCTCCAGACTGCTATTAGTGGCCGCCGGTAACCGGAAAGGTAAACTCGGCGAATACTGGGATTCGTACGGGTTAAATTTATTGGTATGCATAAATACGATTAATAGATTGGCGCAACTTTTTTGTTTGCGTAACTTATAGGCGCATTGACCGGCAAAGGAAGCGATTGCTTTTTGGATAGACTCTAGATCGGTCTGGGGACTGCCAAAAGAGCGGGAGGTACAGATGGATTTTTTGTCGGGCGGCGCCTGTTCCAGCGGCAAACAGGAGATGCCGGTCAACTCTTTTTTGATGCGAAGGCCGGTTATGGTCATATTTTTACGGACCCATTCATCCGGTAGCTGAATAAAATCCCAGGCGGTTTTCACCTGATGTTTATTTAAAAAGTCGGCATATTGCCGCCCGATACCCCAGACCTCATTGATTGCAAATTGCCGTAAGGCATCCTCGATTTTTTTCTGCCGGTTCAGGATCAGAATACCTTTGTATTCCGGTATTTTTTTGGCATAATAGTTGGCAGTCTTGGCAAGGGCTTTGGTAGGGCCGATGCCGATACTCACTGGGACACCGATGTTACGCAGGACTGTTTTATGAATTTGGATTGCGTATTCATTCAGATCAGTTGATATTCCGGCTAGATCCAAAAAAGCTTCATCAATCGAATAAACTTCTAGCTGCGGAGTAAATTGCCCTAAAGTGTTCATGATCCGCCCCGACATATCTCCATATAACGGATAATTGGACGAACAGATGACTACTTGGTTAGCCCGGAGCAGATCTGCGGTTTTAAAGAATGGCGCACCCATCTTGATGCCTATTTGTTTGGCCTCATTGGAGCGGGCGATAATACAGCCGTCGTTATTCGAGAGGACTACTACCGGCTTTGAGTTCAGGCTTGGATTAAATACCCGTTCGCAAGAGACATAGAAATTATTGCAGTCAACTAAGGCAAACATTAATAGGCCTTCTTGATAATATAAGTTACAATACCCCAAATCATAAACTCGGCATCCTCCTTCACGATGATTGGCTGATAGTCCGGATTGGCCGGCATCAGTATCAGGCGGTTATGCTCCCGGATGATTTTTTTCAAGGTGAATTCCCCGTCGATAAAACATACCGCTAAGGCATCGTTACGATAAGGTAACGATTTATCGATCACCAGTAGGTCTTCGTTATCTACGCCGGCATCTTTCATGGAAAACCCTTTAACCCGGCCATAAAAAGTGGAACTGGGGTTTTTGATCAATTCTTGATTTAGGTCAAGCGCCGGCTCCAAGTAATCTTCGGCAGGGGAGGGAAATCCGGCGGATATCTGTTGACCCGTATAGGGTAATTCCAATGGCGAATGTGCTGTTATTGCATGCATCGT
>DNPP01000277.1:0-8766 GCA_003501365.1 Bacillota bacterium | reverse complement strand
AGTTTCATGGCTGGACCTGACCTTCTGAATTTATATATGAACATTTGTTCGATTACAGTATAACATGATTATATTGAAAAGGTAATGGAAACTGCTGGAATGTAGATGATAAGCGTGACTTTGCGAAGTTATTGAACGATGCGTGGAACTTTTTTTGAGTGGGGCTAAACGGAAACGTGAGAAGGAATATAGCGGGGAGGGCAATTAATGACAAGTTTCAAAAGCAGAATATTTAACTTTCATTGTTATCCATTGTTGGCCCCAATGTTCAGGGAAGCCGCCGAAGCGATGGATGAAATCTGTGAGTTTATCAGAAAACATCGAAATTTCGTTACTTGAAATAATTTGCTCTACCCTAGTCCGGTCAATATTGCATGTCTTCCATAAGCAATGTAGTATGAGATGAGAGTGGAAGTTAAATCAGTTGTACGTGTAGCTTATCGGGGGAATTTATAATGCATATGGGAAATGACTTGCGTAATTGTCAAATCGGAATTATCGGCTGTGGGCATTTAGGCCGAACTTTGGCTAGACGGCTGTTGGACACTAATTTTCCTTCGGAAAATCTAAGGGTATCCTATGGCGGTAGACCTTCTACGCTTGATAAAATTAGGAAGGCGGATCTGGAAAAGAACGTAGTCGTTAACGAGGAGATTTGCAGCAAGTCGGATCTGATCTTCATTACCTTCCGGCCACAGGATTTTCATGAACTAAAAAAACTATTTTCCCCAAAACAAGCCGGTCGACATCGGCGAGGACTTATCATATCCTGTATGGCCGGTATTTCCACGACGACCTTTAAAAATGCACTGGGATTCGATGTGTTGCGAATTATGCCTAGCGGACCGGATACCATTCAAGCAGGTAAGGGAATTGTCGCAGTTTTTCCCCATCATGATGCCGTAATTACCATTTTGACTCAGATCGGTCTGAAAGTCTATGAAATCGCCCATGAGGAATTGATGCATATTTTTACGGTTGGAGTCTGTTTACCTGCGGTTTTGTTGGCAGCTGAGAGAATGAAATTGCCTGTTACAGAAGCAATGCAAATGATTAGTATAGATTATCCGGTATTTAGCGATATTTATTCTTGGGCTCGGAACGTTCTGCCCACTTTTAATTCAGATGAGGCCAAAGAAGAATATATAACAAAGATGGTTACTACGGGTGGCGTTACTGAATCATTAATCGAGAGCATCGATTCGGGAGACGACTTGATTACTGCAGTAAGAAAGGGGATTGCTCGAAGCAAGGAACTTGCCGAAAAAGCAAATACCTTATCAATCCAATATTAATATCATATTTATGAATATCCTTTCAGGGTAAAACATATAGTGTAATATCGATAAGTCCGGTGTATAAAAGAAATCAAGGCGCGAAGAAGTCGTTCGGGCCTTGATTTCTTGATATCCAAAATTATTATAGGAAATTTTCATATACTAAAAGGGAAATAATGGGTGACCCAGAAATAGACAGTTATAAAAGCATAAGGATTGGAGGGGCAGGCCGATGGAAATGGAAGATTTGCTGGAAGAGGCGGACCAATTGTTTGAACAGGCTGAGGAAATGATCGTGAAAGAGCCGGGCGAGGGCCTACAAAAGTTTCGCACCGGGGTTGGCAATTTATTCAAAGCGTTCTTACTATCTCGTGAAAAAATGCCGCTAGGAGAGATAAAACAACTATACACCCAGTGCCGTGAGATTGAACCGGAATTTGAGACGATAAGGGATGAGCTGGATTATTTGTTCATTCCGAAACTGGCGGAGACCGATTCGGAACTGATTTGTGATGCCGCCAATGAAGTCTGGGATCTGGTCATTAGTATGATGCCGGAATAACATGGAAACAAAAATAATTTTCTAAATATTTATAATATTTGTATGAAAAGAGGATATTTGTAACTATTTCCGAATTATATCCAAAATAGAAATTTTTAGGAGATTAAAGGATGCGGATATGGTTCGGAATTATTATTTGTATTGGATTAGTCGGTTACAGCGGTTTTTCAGTTTCTGCCACCGGTTTTGAATTGGATAAAGCGGAACTTGGTGAAGAGTGGAATGAGGGAGAAGCGAATCAATCGATTTTACGGATAAATAATAGTGGTAGTTGGGATGATCTTCACCTAAAATTATCAGGAAAGTTTTATGTGGTACCGGTAGAAGACCATTTCTCATCACTCAATGCCCGATTTGTCCTGCCGAATATCACGGAAGATTTTGATATGAAGGTGGGATATGACTGGGATGATGACTATCAAATATATAGTGCGGGAATGAATTATAATTTTAAGCCGTTTTCCAAAACAACTTTGGACCTTGGTTTTAAGATGGAGGAGCGGCAGCCTGAATTTGACAGAGGTTGTCCTTACCGTTTTAATAATGAGACGCTTGCTTTCTCTTGGGAAAAGCAACCATGGGAATATCGCGTTAAATTAGCCCGTAACGACAAAGAATACTATCGGAAGGATCCTCAATATACTTGCTTGAAATATGAATTGGAAGAGGATATTGGTTGGCAGCTTCGTCCTAACGTTGAAATTCAGCTTGAATATCATGAAGATAGTGGAAAATATCCGGCTGCGAATTCAACGGATTTTTGGAAACAAGAGTGGGTTATCCAAGGGAAACACAATATCGATAAAAAGTGGCAATATGATTGGGAATACAGCAAACTTTATTGGGAGCGGGGTTATGAACCTTATCGTGACAATCAAAAAATCCAGTTTAGGGCCCACACCAAACTGAATCCTGCGATCAGCTTAGTTGGGGGGTGGGTCTGTCGTGATCTGCATTATTATTCGGCCGAACAAGATTATAGCGAACCCGGGGTCTATTTTCATCCGGAAACGGATCTGAAGAGCCGGGTGGAGAATAAACTAAGCCTGGAACTTCAATTTAAGAATTCACCCTATGTCTGGGAACTTGGTTCGTTTATCGGTGATTTCCATTATAAGTCCAATCCGACCAATGATAAGACCCGGAGCGGGATATACGGCAGTTTCCTTTGGAAATTCAAACAAATGGAATTGTCCGTTAAAGCAGCTCCTGCCGGAGATTTGTCAACTTCGGACGCCTATTATCAACTGAAAATTATTTATATACCGTGAGAAATAAAGCGGATAATAATTGAAATCGTAAAAGAGTAAAGGTAGTGAGAACATGATTACTTTGGGAGCTTTGACGCCGCATCCCCCGATTATCGTGTCCGGGATTGGGAAGGGGCCGGATCTGGCGGAGGCGGCCGAGACAATCAAGGGAATGCAGGAAATAAATCGTTTATTGGCAGCGGATCCTCCGGAGACTCTGATCGTTTTTACGCCCCATGGTACAGTTTTTTCTGATGCAGTGGTGGTTTATGGCGATGAAACACTCAGCGGTGATCTCTCCGGCTTTGGACTTCAGCGGATTTGGGAATGGAAGAACGACCGGGAATTGGCGGCGGAGATTGTTGTCCAAGCGCAGGCATTAGGTTTACCCGTTCTAGAGTTGGATCAGAATTTGGCAAAAAAATACCGTCCCCAGGGGGCCCTCGATCATGGGGTATTGGTCCCGCTATCATTTTTTACTCCCGAGTGGGCCGAAAAAGTCCGTTTAGTGGTTATCCCGCTCAGTTATTTGCCACTGGAAGAGTTATACCGTTTCGGAACCACAGTCCAAGCGGCAATTAACAAATTGGGACGCAAAACAGCTATTATTGCCAGCGGCGATCTTTCCCATTGTTTGAAACCGGGAGCACCCGCCGGTTATGATGCCCGCGGGGCGGAATTTGATCAAAAATTAATTGATTTACTTAAAGATGTTAAAGTCAAGAAACTTTTTCAAATTGACCCGGTTCTATTGGAGAAAGCCGCTGAATGTGGATTTCGTAGTATTATTATGTTAATGGGAGCGCTAGATGGAACGGAATTTCAAGTAACAATCCATAGTTATCAGGGCCCATTTGGAGTTGGCTATGGGGTAGCCTCTTTCAAACTTACCGGTGTCAACCGAAAAAGTCTGTTGGAGGATATTTTCGAAGAGCGCCATAAGGGACTGGAGGAGAGACGAAAAGAGGAGAGTCCACCGGTGAGCTATGCCCGCAAAACAGTTGAAGCTTATGTAAAAGGAGAAGCTATGGCCGAACCGGTAGGGTTGGAGTCATTTATGAATGAAAAAGCCGGGACCTTTGTTTCTATCAAGAAACACGGCCAATTAAGAGGGTGTATTGGGACCACCGAGCCCACGCAGAAAAATGTGGTGGAGGAGATCAAACAAAATGCCGTCTCGGCCTCAACCCGTGATCCGCGCTTTGATCCGATCAGCGCAGAGGAGTTGCCGGATTTGGTTTATAGTGTGGATATTTTGAAACCCGCCGAACCCGTGGCCGAACTGGCGGATCTGGACCCGGAGCGGTATGGCGTCATCGTCAGCCAGGGTTATCGCCGGGGCCTGTTGTTGCCCAATTTGGAGGGAATTGAAACTGCCGAAGAACAAGTAGCTATCGCCATGCGCAAGGCCGGTATACCGGAACAGGCCGAAGTTGAGTTGGAGCGGTTTGAAGTAGTACGTTATACCTAATCTGCGGCCTAATATCATAAACTACACCGGAAGAGAAAGAAAGTAAAGATTGCCAAAGAGCGACCTAACTCTTGCTCTTCCCCCAAGATGTTAATTTTATAAGTCTTTTCAGGTGGAAGAGTAATCCTAGCCGTTGATCACTAAAAGCCTTTGGACAGCGAAGATATAGATTACTCTCCCACTGAACTTGCTTCTTTGAAATACTTCATTGGGGGAGAGCAAGAGAGGTCTACGTCTGAGTTTCGACATAAATCTATTTTCTGAGTAGGATTTTTAATTTATTAATTAAGTGAGTGAAATACATTGCAAGAAGCAAGTTATTATCAAGCAGAAACAGACTCAAAGATGGCTTGCCTGTTATGTCCGCAGGGTTGCAAATTACTCCCTGGAAAGACCGGATTTTGTAAGGTCAGGCAGCATCTGGACGGAAAGCTGATTACATCCAACTATGGGATGGTTTCCAGTATTTCCTTGGATCCGATCGAAAAAAAACCGTTGTATCACTTTTACCCGGGCCGGACGATTTTATCGGTGGGGACTATCGGTTGTACTTTAGGATGCGAGTTTTGTCAAAACTGGCAGATCTCCAGAGAAGAAGCGCCTTGCAGGATGGTCAGTCCCAAGGAACTGGCTGAATGGGCTAATGAAACCCATCAAAGCGATGGTAATATCGGTTTGGCTTACACCTATTCCGAACCGGGCGTGTGGTTTGAATTTTTAATGGATACCATGCCGCTGATTCATGAACGGGGTTTAAAAAATGTGCTGGTAACCAATGCTTTTCTCAACCCCGAGCCGTGGCGGAAATTATTGGAGTGGACCGACGCCGCCAATATTGATCTTAAAGGTTTTGATGAAGGATATTATCGTAAACTTTGTCACGGCAAGTTAGAGCCGGTATTGGACAATATAAAGGCCGCAGTGGGGAAGATTCATCTAGAGTTGACCACCCTAATTATTCCGGGCGAGAATGATAGGCCGGAAGAGATCCAAGCCATGGCGGAATGGATCGCCAAATTGGATCCGGAGATCCCGCTGCATCTTTCCCGCTATTTCCCCAACTATAAACTCTCCATACCTCCCACGCCTGAGGATACGATGAACCGGGCCGCTGAAATAGCCCGGGAATATTTGAAATTTGTATATCTGGGTAATGTGGGCGGGGTCAGTGATACCTGTTGCCCGGATTGCGGCGCATTGTTGATAGCGCGAGAAGGGTATAAAACCAGGGTGGTTGCAGATAAGCACTGCCCACAGTGCGGGCGGGAAGTGAAAATAGTCTAAAAATTGCTTCGCCGAGAAGGATTAATTGGATCGAGGTGGTATACTTAAGGAAAGTTGCTAGGTGAGCAGGAGGATTTTCCATCATGAAAGTGACCATCGCCCAATTGAATCCGATTGTTGGGGATATCAAAGGAAATTTACAGAAGGCAAAAGAGGTCTTGGCCGAAAGTAGTACCGCCGGAGCGGATCTAATTGTTTTTCCGGAACTTTTTTTAGTGGGGTACCCACCGAAAGATTTATTGGAAAGAGCTTGGTTCATCCAAAAAGTGGATCAAGCAATTAACGCGTTGGTTCAAATGTCTGTCGATTACCAAGAAACGGGCATCCTAATTGGAGCGCCATTGCCAACCGGTAGAGATACCGGGAAAGGTTTAGCCAATACGGCAGTGCTGATTTATCGGGGTGAAGTCCTTTTAGTGCAACAAAAGTCACTATTACCGACCTATGATGTGTTTGATGAAGCGCGGCATTTCGACCCGGCTGTTGAAACCCAAGTGGTCTCATTTAAAGGAGAACAGTTGGGCATTTCTATCTGCGAAGATGCCTGGAATGATCCGGATTTCTGGCCGGAACAGATGCTTTATGATGACGACCCAATTCAGAAGTTAGCCGATCAAGGGGCTACCCTATTGATTAATATATCAGCTTCCCCGTTTCATCACGGGAAAGATGAGCTTCGTTACAACCTGATCCGGAATCATGCCAGGAAGCATCATGTCCCATTTGCCTTTGTAAATCAAGTCGGCGGAAATGACGACTTAATCTTTGACGGCGGCAGTATGTGCTTTGATGGGGAAGGAAATCCTATTATAGTGGCGCCATTTTTCAAAGAACATATCCAGACCGTTGATATGAGTAAAATGGGGGCCCCAGGTTCCTATCGGCCTTATGAAAAAATTGAAGCGGTTTATCAGGCATTGGTACTGGGCCTGGGGGATTATTTAAGAAAGTGTGGCTTTAACCAGGCTGTGGTTGGCTTGTCGGGTGGTATTGACTCTGCTCTCACCGCCACCCTTGCTGTAGCTGCTCTGGGTAAAGAGAATGTATTGGGGATAACCATGCCGTCACATTTTTCTTCAGGAGGCAGTGTGGAGGACTCCCGGCAGTTGGCTCAGAATCTCGGAATTCAATTTAAAGTGATCCCCATCGCACCGATATATCAAGCCTATTTAGGGACATTGACCGGGGATTTCCAGGGGAAAGAAGCGAATGAAACCGAGGAGAATATCCAGGCCCGGATTCGCGGTAATATTTTAATGGCTTTTTCCAATAAATTCGGTTATCTTGCCCTTTCTACCGGCAATAAAAGCGAATTGGCGGTTGGGTACTGCACTCTGTACGGCGATATGAGCGGGGGCCTCAGCGTAATCTCGGATGTACCCAAAACCATGGTTTACGAACTGGCGGAATATGTTAATCGCGTAAAAGAGACCATTCCCCATAATACGATTGCGAAAGCTCCTTCGGCTGAATTACGTCCGGACCAGACGGATCAGGACACCCTGCCGCCGTATCCGGTGTTGGACAAGATATTATATTATTATATTGAAGAAGGGTACTCTCAGGAGGAGATTATTAAATTGGGGATGGAACCGGAAACTGTTACGTGGGTGATCCGGACGGTGGACCGCAATGAATATAAACGGAAACAGGCTGCGCCGGGATTGAAAGTTACCTCCAAGGCCTTTGGCGTGGGACGCAGGATGCCGGTGGCCAAGAGAATGGAGTATTAAGACAAGTGCTCTGATCATTGCCCAGGGCAATGCTCTTAGCTGGTTGACGATTTGAAATCAATGTATTATAATTATGCTATTATTTTTTAACTGTAAAAACTGAGATGGGGAAGAGTAACGTTTGACGCGAGCCCTAGAGAGCCGGGACAAGGTGCAAGCCGGTGCTCTGCCAAAACGGGAAAATCACCCCGGAGTTGCGTTCTTGAAAACAGATTCATCCCTGAGCAGGCAAGTTTGATAGGCCGTTAGGGGATTAATTCGTAGAGAATGCCGGTATTCACCGTTATCGATAACAAGCGAAAAAGCAGACGCTTTTTAAGCTGGGTGGTAACGCGGGTATATAAGACTCGTCCCATATTGGGGCGGGTTTTTTATTTGGATAAGATAAACTCAAATAAAGTTATGAGGTTCCTATGATTGTCGCTCAAAACAATACGGAAAACGGTGAAGTTATTTTGCGGCAAGGTCCGGCCGGTTATGAGATTATCGTGGATGGTCAGTTCTTAATGTCCACTTCCAGCGGGGAGTCTTCGATGGCACTGGTGGAACTTGGTTTGGCCCAGTTAGCTCCCAGGGGCAGGTTACAGCTTTTAATCGGCGGTTTGGGTTTGGGCTTTTCGTTGGCCACTGCTTTAGCTAGTGCCGCTGTTACAGAAGTGACCGTGATTGAGTTGGAGGCTCAGATCATTGAATGGCACCGTCGGGACTTGTTGGGCGGAACAGTCTGGTTGCTGGATGATCCCCGGACTACCATTTTGCATCAAGATCTTCTGAAGTATATCGATGAAACCAAAAATCAATTTGATTTAGTCGCCCTAGATATTGACAATGGACCGGACTGGCTGTCCCATGAAGCCAATTCGCAACTTTACGGTTCAAAATATCTACGACGTTTGCAGGAGATGCTGAAACCGCAAGGTGTCCTGACAATCTGGTCGGCGGCTGCATCAGCTGCCTTAAAGCAAGATTTGGGTCGGATTTTTAGCGATATTGAGGAAATAGAAATCGCCGACCATAACGGGGAAGGAAAGCAAATTTCGGCTTTTGTATATGTTTGTCGGTAATTTTAATTCTTATTTGGTTGAATAAGGAAGGGGAAAACGATGCATCAATTTAAAGAGGTTGACACCAAATTACCAGTGAAGAAGCGTGAAGAGGATATTTTAAGTTTTTGGTTAAGCGAGAAAAT